>NZ_VMLJ01000017.1:0-49291 GCF_013276615.1 Streptococcus sp. 1621 | reverse complement strand
TCGATCCCGTTAACTCCCATTTTAGCGGGTGTAGTTTAGTGGTAAAACTACAGCCTTCCAAGCTGTTGTCGCGAGTTCGATTCTCGTCACCCGCTTTGAACTTTGTTCTTTGTACCAAGTTTTTGACTTGGGCGCGTAGCTCAGGTGGTTAGAGCGCACGCCTGATAAGCGTGAGGTCGGTGGTTCGAGTCCACTCGTGCCCATAGTGTTTAGTCCATTACTAGAGAATTGTAATATTATCTGTTCGCTAAGAGGACACGGGTTTATTCCCGTATAAACTATTTTGGAGGATTACCCAAGTCCGGCTGAAGGGAACGGTCTTGAAAACCGTCAGGCGTGTAA
This sequence comes from Streptococcus sp. 1621, assembly GCF_013276615.1. Taxonomy (NCBI): domain Bacteria; kingdom Bacillati; phylum Bacillota; class Bacilli; order Lactobacillales; family Streptococcaceae; genus Streptococcus; species Streptococcus sp. 1621. The sequence goes on along the minus strand of NZ_VMLJ01000017.1, from coordinate 48,949 downwards.
AAGCGTGCGTGGGTTCGAATCCCACATCCTCCTTTTGTATTAGCGCGGGATGGAGCAGCTCGGTAGCTCGTCGGGCTCATAACCCGAAGGTCGTAGGTTCAAATCCTGCTCCCGCAATAAGGCTCGGTAGCTCAGTTGGTAGAGCAATGGATTGAAGCTCCATGTGTCGGCGGTTCGATTCCGTCTCGCGCCATTTATATATTTTGGAAGGGTAGCGAAGAGGCTAAACGCGGCGGACTGTAAATCCGCTCCTTCGGGTTCGGGGGTTCGAATCCCTCCCCTTCCATTTTACGGGCATAGTTTAAAGGTAGAACTAAGGTCTCCAAAACCTTCAGTGTGGGTTCAATTCCTACTGCCCGTGTTAATAGAATTATGGCGGGTGTGGTGAAGTGGTTAACACACCAGATTGTGGCTCTGGCATGCGTGGGTTCGATCCCCATCACTCGCCTATTTTATATTATTGGGGTATAGCCAAGCGGTAAGGCAAGGGACTTTGACTCCCTCATGCGTTGGTTCGAATCCAGCTACCCCAGTTACTATTTGCCGGCGTGGCGGAATTGGCAGACGCGCTGGACTCAAAATCCAGTGTCCGCAAGGACGTGCCGGTTCGACCCCGGCCGCCGGTATAGTATAGCATTAAGGAACGTTGTAAATCTTCGTTCCTTTTTATATTATTTTTGGTATAATAATAGTTATTCAAAATTTATTTAGATTATGAAAGTGTAGGGAAGTATGTCTCGTTCTATCGATTTATTAAAACATCGATATTTGAAAAATATTAAAGAAAATCCTGAATTGTTTGTCGGGATTGAGCTGGAATATCCTGTTGTAAACTTGGAAGGAGCTGCTACAGATGTTGAAGTTACCAAGCACTTATTCCGATATTTAGTTTCTTCTTTTGATTTTACTATCGAAAAGGTAGATGATTTTGGGAATCCTATCCAGTTAGTAGATCCAGTAAGTCAGGATGCTATTTTATTTGAAGTTTCCTATACTACGATTGAGTTTGCATTTGGCAAGGCTGAAACGATTCAAGAGATCGAAAATCGTTTCAACAATTATATGGATGTAATTCAGAAAAAGTTAGCTGAATCAAACCATGCTATTGTTGGCTGTGGTATTCATCCCAACTGGGATAAAAATGAGAATTGTCCAGTGGCTTCCCCACGTTATCAGATGTTGATGGACTATTTGAATTTGAGTAGAAATGTTACTAAATCAAACTTACATCATTTCCCTGAATATGGTTCTTTTATCTGTGGGAGTCAGGTTCAGCTGGATATTTCAAAGTCTAACTACTTACGAGTGATTAATGCTTTTACCCAAATTGAAGCAGTTAAGGCTTATTTATTTGCTAATTCTGAGTTTACAGGTGCGGATTGGGATACAAAAATCTCAAGAGATATTTTCTGGGAAGAATCGATGCATGGTATATATCCAGAGAATGTTGGTGTCAATGCTAGCCTCTTTAAAGATGAGGATGATTTTTTTGATTATCTAGATCATTCTGCAATTTTTACTGCGGAACGTGATGGACAAACCTATTATTTTTATCCGATTCAGGCTAGGGACTATTTAGCTACACCTGAAATCCAAGCATTTGATCTTAATGGGGAAGAGGTTCTTATTTACCCTCAAGAGAAAGACTTTGAAACTCATCGTAGTTACCAGTACCAAGACTTAACGACTCGAGGAACAGTTGAGTTTCGTAGTGTGTGTACTCAGCCTCTTGATAGAACTTTTGCTTCTGCAGCTTTTCACTTGGGATTATTAGTTAATTTAGAGAAACTTGAATCTTACTTAGAAACAGCACCTTTCTTTAAAGAATTTGGGCGAAATTATAAGTTTTTAAGACGACAATTTTCTAAGAAGAAGCTTACAGATCAGGAAGAGACTGCGATTATTGAAATTTCCAAAGACTTACTTCTGTTAGCTGAGGAAGGTCTGAAGATGAGAAATAAACAAGAAATGATTTATTTAGAGCCTTTGAAGAAAGAATTGGGACTATAATTTCTTTTATAAAGGGAGAATTTTCTGAAAAATCATGATATAATGGAAGAGACTATAGATAAAGGATAGAGAGTAATGACATTAGTTTATCAATCAACGCGTGATGCCAATAATACAGTAACTGCTAGCCAAGCAATTTTGCAAGGTTTGGCGACGGACGGTGGTTTGTTTACACCGCTTACTTATCCAAAGGTAGATTTGGACTTTGACAAATTGCAAGATGCTTCTTATCAGGAAGTTGCTAAGTTAGTTTTGTCAGCATTTTTAGATGACTTTACAGCTGAGGAGTTGAACTACTGTATCAACAATGCCTACGATAGCAAATTTGATACTCCAGCTATCGCGCCATTAGTGAAATTAGACGGCCAATATAACTTAGAACTTTTCCATGGTTCAACGATTGCCTTTAAGGATATGGCCTTGTCTATCTTGCCATACTTTATGACGACTGCTGCTAAGAAACATGGTTTGGAAAATAAGATTGTTATCTTGACAGCGACATCTGGTGACACGGGGAAAGCTGCTATGGCAGGGTTTGCGGATGTGCCTGGAACTGAGATTATCGTCTTTTATCCAAAGGATGGTGTCAGCAAGGTACAAGAGTTGCAAATGACCACTCAAACTGGCGACAATACTCATGTTATTGCTATTGATGGTAACTTTGACGATGCGCAAACTAACGTCAAACATATGTTTAACGATGTAGCACTTCGTGAAAAATTGGCTGCAAACAAGTTGCAATTTTCATCTGCAAACTCGATGAACATTGGTCGTCTGGTGCCACAGATTGTCTACTATGTGTATGCTTACGCTCAGTTGGTCAAGACTGCTGAGATCGTGGCTGGTGATAAGGTCAATTTCACCGTACCAACAGGAAACTTTGGAAATATCTTGGCTGCCTTTTATGCTAAGCAAATTGGTCTACCAGTTGGTAAATTGATCTGTGCTTCAAATGACAACAATGTTTTGACAGACTTTTTCAAGACACGTGTTTACGATAAGAAACGTGAGTTTAAAGTAACAACTAGTCCATCTATGGATATTTTGGTATCTTCAAACTTGGAGCGCTTGATTTTCCATCTTTTGGGAAATGATTCTGAAAAGACAGCTGAACTTATGAATGCCTTGAACACGCAAGGACAATATGAGTTGACAGACTTTGATGCAGAGATTCTTGAACTATTTGCAGCTGAATATGCGACTGAGGAAGAAACAGCGGCAGAAATCAAGCGAGTTTATGAGTCAGATTCTTATATCGAGGATCCACATACGGCGGTTGCCTCTGCAGTTTATAAGAAATACCAAACGGCTACTGGCGATGCGACTAAGACAGTGATTGCATCAACAGCTAGTCCATACAAGTTCCCAGTAGTTGCAGTAGAAGCTGTAACAGGAAAAGCAGGCTTAACTGACTTTGAAGCCTTGGTTCAATTACATGAAATCTCAGGAGTTGCAGTGCCACCAGCAGTTGATGGCCTTGAAACAGCTCCAGTTCGTCATAAGACAACTGTGGCGGCTGCTGACATGCAAGCAGCGGTTGAGGCTTATCTAGGACTTTAAGACAGAGGGAGTAAACTCGGTTGGGAAACCAACTGAGTTTCTTTTCATCAGGAGGAAGGATTGTTTAAGAAAAATAAAGACATTCTTAATATTGCCTTGCCAGCTATGGGCGAAAACTTTTTGCAGATGCTCATGGGGATGGTGGATAGTTACTTGGTAGCCCACTTGGGCTTGATAGCTATTTCGGGTGTATCAGTAGCTGGCAATATTATCACCATTTACCAGGCGATTTTCATCGCTCTGGGAGCTGCTATTTCCAGTGTTATTTCAAAAAGTTTGGGGCAGAAGGATCAGTCTAAGCTAGTCTATCATGTGACTGAGGCCTTGAAGATTACCTTACTATTAAGTTTTCTTTTGGGAGCTTTGTCCATCTTCGCTGGGAAAGAGATGATAGGACTTTTGGGGACGGAGAGAGATGTAGCTGAGAGTGGTGGACTCTACCTATCCTTGGTAGGCGGATCGATTGTTCTTTTGGGCTTGATGACCAGTATGGGTTCCTTGATTCGTGCAACGCATAATCCACGTTTGCCCCTCTATGTTAGTTTTTTATCCAATGCCTTGAATATTCTCTTTTCCAGTCTAGCTATTTTTGTTCTTGATATGGGAATAGCTGGTGTTGCTTGGGGAACTATTCTGTCTCGTTTGGTAGGTCTTGTGATTTTGTGGTCACAATTAAAACTGCCTTATGCGAAGCCAACTTTTGGTTTAGATAAGGAATTGTTGATCTTGGCTTTACCAGCAGCTGGAGAACGTCTTATGATGCGGGCTGGAGATGTCGTGATCATTGCCTTGGTCGTTTCTTTTGGAACGGAGGCAGTGGCTGGGAATGCAGTCGGAGAAGTCTTGACCCAGTTTAACTATATGCCTGCCTTTGGTGTGGCTACAGCAACAGTCATGCTGGTAGCTCGAGCGGTTGGAGAAGATGATTGGGAAAGAGTCGCTAGTTTGAGCAAGCAAACCTTTTGGCTCTCTCTGGTTCTCATGTTACCCTTGACCTTCAGTATCTATGCTTTGGGTATACCACTAACTCATCTCTATACGACTGATCCTCTAGCGGTGGAGGCCAGTGTTCTAGTAACACTTTTTTCACTACTTGGAACCCCTATGACGACAGGAACAGTCATCTATACGGCAGTCTGGCAGGGTTTGGGCAATGCTCGGCTTCCCTTTTATGCGACAAGTATAGGAATGTGGTGTATCCGCATTGGAACAGGATATCTGATGGGAATTGTGCTTGGTTGGGGCTTGCCCGGTATTTGGGCCGGAACTCTTTTGGATAATGGTTTTCGTTGGTTATTTCTACGTTACCGTTACCAGCGTTATATGAGCTTGAAAGGATAGGAAATGCAAAAAACAGCTTTTATTTGGGATTTGGACGGGACTTTATTGGACTCTTACGAAGCGATTTTGTCAGGGATTGAGGAGACTTTTGCTCAGTTTGCTATTCCTTATGATAAGGAGAAGGTGAGAGAGTTTATCCTCAAGTATTCGGTGCAAGATTTGCTTGTGCGGGTGGCAGAAGAGAGAAAGTTGTATGTGGAAGTGCTAAATCAGGTGCGTGCCCAGAGTTTGGCTGAGAAGAATGCTCAGGTAGTTTTGATGCCAGGTGCGCGTGATGTGCTAGCTTGGGCAGACGAATCAGGAATTCAGCAGTTTGTTTACACTCATAAGAGAGACAATGCTTTTACTATTCTAAGAGATCTGGGGCTGGAATCCTATTTTACAGAGATTCTAACCAGTCAGAATGGCTTTGCGCGCAAGCCAAGTCCAGAAGCAGCTACCTATCTGATAGACAAGTATCAGTTGAATCTTGATAATACTTATTATATAGGAGATCGAACTTTGGATGTGGAATTTGCCCAGAATAGTAGGATTCAAAGTATCAATTTTTTAGAGTCGACTTATGAAGGCAATCACAGGATTCAAGCCTTAGCAGATATTTCCCGTATTTTTGAGGCTGAGCGATAAAAAGATTGTGTCAGTTTTGTGACAGAGACCTAACAAACTATTTCAAGTAATCGAGTTTATTACAAGGAATAGACAGTTCTGTTAAATAGGCCCGAGAGGGCTTTTTTTCTGCATTTTTTGTGTTATCATAGTCAGGTACTCATTTGAAAGGAATTTGAAAGAATGAAGAAAAGAATATTATTAGCCTCAACAGTAGCCTTGTCATTTGCCCCAGTATTGGTAACTCAAGCAGAAGAACTTTTTTGGACTGCACGTAGTGTTGAGCAAATCCAAAATGATTTGACTAAAACGGATAACAAAACAAGTTATACAGTACAGTATGGTGATACCTTGAGCACAATTGCAGAAGCCTTGGGTGTAGATGTCACAGTTCTTGCGAATTTGAATAAAATCACTAATATGGACCTGATTTTCCCAGAAACTGTTTTGACAACGACTGTTAATGAAGCTGAAGAAGTAACAGAAGTTGAAATCCAAACTCCTCAAGCAGACTCTAGTGAAGAAGTGAGAACTGCGACAGCAGATTTGACAACCAATCAAGTGACGGTTGATAATCAAACTGTTCAGGTTGCAGACCTTTCTCAACCGATTGCAGAAGCGCCAAAAGAAGTAGCATCAAGCTCAGAAGTTACAAAGACAGTGACTGCTACAGAAGAAGTGACACCATCTACAGGTACTTCTGTCCCAGAGGAGCAAACATCCGAAACAAGTAGTGCAGTTGAAGAAGCAGCTCCTCAGGCAACGATTCCAACTGAGAAGCAGGAAACACAAGCAAGGACTCAAGCTGAATCAGCAGTAGAAGCAACTACAACGCCAGCAGAAGAAACAGCAAGCGAAACAACTGTAACAAGTGCAGAAGAAGTAAAAGAAGTAAAAGAAGTAGCATCATCAAGTGAAGCTGCACCAACAGTTTCTACTTATCAACCAGAAGAGACGAAAATAATTTCAACAACTTACACAGCTCCAGCTGCGCCCGATTATGCTGGACTTGCAGTAGCGAAATCTGAAAATGCAGGCCTTCAACCACAAACGGCTGCCTTTAAAGAAGAAATTGCTAACTTGTTTGGCATCACATCCTTTAGTGGTTACCGTCCAGGAGACAGTGGAGATCACGGAAAAGGTTTGGCTATCGACTTCATGGTACCAGAAAGCTCAGAACTAGGGGATAAGATTGCGGAATACGCTATTCAAAACATGGCTAGCCGCGGCATTAGTTATATCATCTGGAAACAACGTTTCTATGCTCCATTCGATAGCAAATATGGACCAGCTAACACTTGGAACCCGATGCCAGACCGTGGTAGCGTGACAGAAAATCACTATGACCACGTTCACGTTTCAATGAATGGATAAACTAGATTTGATAATATAATGTTTACGAATGAGATCTAGCTTTCGTGATAGGAAGCGAGTTTCGTTCGTTTTTTCTTTTTCAATTTGAATGGAAAATTGAAAGTTAGCATTTTGTAATGTTTTAATCATAATTCTTGCAATCTATTTTACTTTGCATTATACTTGATAAGTCAACTATTGATAAATCGATTAAAAAAGGAAAAGAAATGTTAGAGATTCAAGATTTACTTTATCAACTCCGCTTGTCTGAGCAAGCGAGCACGCAATTGTTTGAAAAAAGACTTGGGATTAGTTTGACACGGTATCAGATTTTACTGTTTTTGCTGGAGAATTCTCCCTGTAATCAAATAGCGGTTCAGGAGCGTTTGAAGATTGATCAGGCTGCTTTAACACGACATTTCAAGATTTTAGAAAAGGAAGGTTTGGTGGAGCGTCATCGCAATCCTGAAAATCAGCGAGAAGTGTTGGTAGAGGCTACGAAGTATGCCAAGGAGCAGTTAGTGGTGAATCCTCCTATGAAGCATATCAAGGTTAAGCAAGAGATGGAAAATATCTTAACAGATTCTGAAAGAATAGAACTCAGCCGTTTATTAAATAAATTAGTTTTGGGTATTGAAAATCTAGAAATTTAAGGAGAAATAGATGTCAATTATTACAATCATTTTAGCAACGATTGTTGCTTTGGAGCATTTTTACATTTTTTATTTGGAAAGTATTGCAACGCAATCAGATGCGACTAGTTGTGTCTTTAACATGGACAAGGAAGAATTGGCTCGTCCGTCAGTAAGTTCATTGTTTAAAAATCAAGGGATTTATAATGCTCTGCTAGGAGTCTTTCTCCTGTATGGGATTTATTTCTCACAGAATTTAGAAATTGTGACTATTTTTGTTTTATTTGTGATTGGTGCTGCGGCTTATGGCTCTCTAACAGCGGATAAGAAAATTATTTTGAAGCAAGGTGGACCAGCTATTTTGGCCTTGATGAGTATTTTACTCTTTAAATAAACTCATACTCTTCGAAAATCTCTTCAAACCATGTCAGCGTCGCCTTGCCGTACTCAAGTACAGCCTGTGGCTAGCTTCCTAGTTTGCTCTTTGATTTTCATTGAGTATCAGAGACCAATCCTAGCCACACTAGTTCTTTTCAATTCGAGAATAAGGGAAATATGTTATACTTGTCTTTAAGAAAAGAATCTCATGGAATCGTTTGTAAGGAGTTAGAAATGAAAGTATTAGTGACAGGTTTTGAGCCCTTTGGAGGGGAAAAGGTCAATCCAGCTTTGAAGGCTATTAAAGGTTTACCAGCTGAAATCCATGGTGCTGAGATCCGTTGGTTAGAAGTGCCAACAGTCTTTCACAAATCGGCCCAAGTATTGGAAGAAGAAATGAGTCGTTATCAACCTGACTTTATCCTTTGTATTGGCCAAGCAGGTGGAAGATCTAGTTTGACGCCTGAACGAGTGGCTATTAATCAAGACGATGCACGCATCCCGGATAACGAAGGTAATCAACCGATTGACCTTCCCATTCGCCCAGATGGTTCTTCGGCCTACTTTAGCAGTCTGCCGATTAAAGCGATGGTTCAAGCTATAAAAAAAGAGGGCTTGCCGGCCTCTGTTTCCAATACTGCAGGGACTTTTGTCTGCAATCATTTGATGTATCAGGCCCTCTATTTGGTAGAAAAGAAATTTCCACATGTTAAGGCAGGTTTTATGCATATTCCTTATATGATGGAACAGGTGGTGAATAGACCGACTACTCCAGCTATGAGTTTAGTGGATATTAGGCGAGGGATAGAAGCGGCAATCGGCGCCATTATCGAACATGGAGATGAGGACCTCAAGTTGGTAGGCGGAGAAACTCATTGATAGAAAAAAGCTTGAGGGAAAACCTTCAAGCTTTTGGACGTTTTCGAGCCAATACTGCTCGGTAGAAAATTATTTTATTGATTTGAATGTAGGGTAGGAGTGAGAAACTAGCCCTACCAGGGGTAGTTTAGTTGGTATTTTTTACTAAGTGCTGCTCTAAGTACTGCTCTATAAAAGCTGATTTTAGTACATTGGATATAAGGTAGGAGTAAAAAACTAGCAATGCCAAAGGTAATCCAATTGAGGAAGTACCAAGGAAGAAGCTGTAAATCTAGGACAAAGTGCTGGAACTTGTAGCCCTTCATAAAGGAACGGCTAGTTTTTAGGATTCGTCTTGGTGAGGCCTGTCCTAGGTCTAGACTATAACAGAGAAGAAATTCCACCTGTGAATAGGCATAATACTGTGGAATATAGAGGATATTTCCTACAATGATCAAGATGAGACTTGCAAGAAAGTAGAGTCCAAAGACCATGAGGAAACGCTCGGTTTCAACTGATGAGAGATCTAGATTTGGAAACTCAGGATGTAGGGTGACGAATTTTTTGGCTAAAAAGCTACTATAAAATAGGAAGTAAATCCCAAGTAAATTAGGGATACTCCATAAAAAGAGATAGAAACGTTTGAGAAGTAGGGTCAAAAAGGTTTGAGAAAAACGCTCCTCATCAAAGAGAGCTAGGCTGTTTTTTACAGATGGCTCCGTTTTAGAATCTTTCATGAGTGTCAGTGTTGCATAGACGGAACTGGTCAAAAGAATAGTCCCGATAAAGGAGACTAGTAGAGGAAAGAGGTAGGCTTGAATTATTTGACCAAGTATGCTGAAAAATGGCTGTTCTAAAACAGTCCCGTGGATCCGAGATAAGGGATTAAGAAAACCAGATAAGATGACCAGCATACTGGGAAGGATATAGAGGAGAAAGAGACGGGGGGTGTCAGCCTGAAAATGTTTTGACTCCTGACGAATTGTTTTTAAATCAATTTTTGGATAGTTCATTCTCTTATTATACCATAGTTCGTGACAGTTCCGGCTTTTTTTGATAAAATCATACAGTATGCCCTTGGGTACAAAGTATGAACTGGGACTGTCTTTCCCAGCTTCGGAGGTAAAAAATGTCAGATTCACCAATCAAATATCGTTTGATTAAGAAAGAAAAACACACAGGAGCTCGTCTGGGAGAAATCATCACTCCCCACGGTACCTTCCCAACACCTATGTTTATGCCAGTTGGGACACAAGCCACTGTCAAAACTCAGTCGCCTGAAGAATTGAAGGAGATGGGTTCGGGAATTATCCTGTCAAACACCTATCATCTCTGGCTTCGTCCTGGAGATGAACTCATCGCACGCGCAGGCGGTCTCCACAAGTTCATGAATTGGGACCAGCCTATTTTGACAGATAGTGGTGGTTTTCAGGTTTATTCCTTAGCAGATAGCCGTAATATCACAGAAGAAGGAGTAACCTTTAAAAACCATCTCAATGGTTCTAAGATGTTCCTATCACCAGAAAAAGCTATCTCTATTCAGAATAATCTGGGCTCAGACATCATGATGTCCTTTGACGAATGTCCTCAGTTTTATCAACCATACGACTACGTTAAGAAATCAATCGAGCGTACCAGTCGTTGGGCTGAGCGTGGTTTGAAGGCTCATCGTCGTCCGCATGACCAAGGGTTATTTGGAATTGTACAGGGGGCAGGATTTGAAGACCTTCGTCGCCAATCAGCTCATGATCTTGTCAGCATGGACTTTCCAGGTTACTCTATCGGCGGTTTGGCAGTGGGAGAAACCCATGAAGAGATGAATGCTGTCTTGGACTTCACAACTCAACTGCTTCCTGAAAATAAACCTCGCTATTTGATGGGTGTGGGAGCGCCAGATAGCTTGATTGATGGGGTCATTCGTGGGGTAGATATGTTTGACTGTGTCTTGCCGACTCGTATCGCTCGTAACGGGACTTGTATGACCAGTCAAGGACGTTTGGTTGTGAAAAACGCTCAGTTTGCTGAGGACTTTACGCCACTAGATCCTGAGTGTGATTGCTACACATGTAAGAACTATACACGCGCCTACCTTCGTCACCTGCTCAAGGCTGATGAAACCTTTGGTATTCGCTTGACTAGTTACCACAATCTTTACTTCTTGCTTAACCTGATGAAGCAAGTGCGACAAGCCATCATGGATGACAATCTCTTGGAATTCCGTGAGTATTTTGTGGAAAAATATGGCTATAATAAGTCAGGACGTAATTTCTAAAATGGAATTGATATAAGCTAAAAATCCTAAGTTTTCTCTTGGGATTTTTCTTCTTTTTTTGATAGAATAAAGTGTACAATGAAAGGAAGAATAAACTCGTATGCGCATTAAATGGTTTTCCTTGATTAGGATTACAGGTTTACTATTGGTACTCTTGTATCATTTCTTTCAGACCATCTTTCCTGGAGGTTTTTTCGGGGTAGATGTCTTTTTCACGTTTTCAGGCTTCCTGATTACGGCTCTACTCATCGAAGAATTTTCTAAGAATCACGAGATTGACTTGATTGGATTTTTTAGGAGACGCTTTTATCGGATTGTTCCACCTGTGGTTTTGATGGTCTTGGTAACCATGCCCTTTACTTTCTTAGTTCGACAAGATTATGTAGCTGGAATTGGGGGTCAGATTGCAGGTGTCTTAGGTTTTATGACCAACTTCTATGAAATTCTAACAGGAGGGAGTTATGAATCTCAGTTCATTCCTCATTTGTTTGTTCATAATTGGAGCTTGGCCGTTGAGGTTCACTACTATATTCTTTGGGGATTGGCAGTTTGGTTCTTATCTAAACAGGCTAAATCAAATGGTCAGTTGAAGGGGATGGTCTTTCTTTTATCTGCCACTGCCTTCTTGATCAGCTTCTTCTCCATGTTTATTGGTAGTTTTCTAGTAACCTCTTATTCCTCTGTTTACTTCTCCAGTTTAACTCATGTCTATCCATTCTTTTTGGGAAGTATCCTAGCAACGATTGTAGGCGTTCGTCAGACGACTTCCCTCGTCAAGCAGTTAGATAAAATCTGGGATTTACGCAAGACCCTTTTAGTTTTTGCAGGAGGTTTTGGCTTCTTACTCATTTTGACCTTCTTTGTCAAATTTACCTATCTCTTTGCCTATCTTATGGGCTTCTTGCTTGCCAGCCTTGCAGCCCTTGCTATGATTCTGGCGGCGCGTGTCTTACATGAAAAGACTCCTAATGTGCAAGAACCAAAGATTATCAGCTTTTTAGCAGATACTAGCTATGCGGTTTATCTCTTCCATTGGCCTTTCTATATTATTTTCTCACAGTTGACATCAAATCTTTTTGCTGTGTTACTGACTTTGATTTGTTCTTATGGATTCTCTAGTCTTTCATTTTATATATTGGAACCTTGGATTGCAGGCAAGAACACACCTGTTTTACAAACTCTTCGTCCTCTGCCTCACATTCACACAATCCTTGCAGCGAGTACAGGAATCTTGGCCTTCATTGTCTTCTTAGTGACTTTGTTGGCACCACAAGTGGGAGCGTTTGAGACAGACTTAACTGTCAATGGTTTGAAGCAAGCTGCTAGTAATATTGCCCAAACAAAAGTGATGGCAGAACGAGCAGAAGCTGATAGTTTGGGGATTGCTGATGGCACTATGTTAATTGGTGACTCGGTGGCTTTAAGGGCAAATACAGCTTTGCAGACAGCCCTTCCTGGAGCACAGATAAATGCACAAGTTAGCAGAACAACTAAGACTGCCAATGAAATCATGCTAAACAATAGCCAGAATAAATTTCTACCAAAGATGGTAGTTATTGCAACTGGTGTGAATAATCCTGAAAATTACAAGGAAGATTGGGACAGTATCGTGAAAAATCTTCCTAAGGGCCATCATATGATTTTAGTGACTCCTTATGAGGGGGATAAGACAAAAGAGACCTATGCCATCGTTGAGAAGGCTGCTGCCTATATGAGAGAATTGGCAGAGAAGACACCTTACATCACGATAGCAGATTGGAATCAAGTTGCGAAAGAGCATCCAGAAATTTGGGCAGGAACAGACCAAGTCCATTTCGGAAGTGACACTAGCACTATTGAAGCAGGAGCAAAATTGTATGCAGATACCATTGCCACAGCCTTGCAAACAGCTCAAGACAAGCCAGTCAAATCAAAATAACTTGTATTAAAAAGAGAAGAGTTGGAGAAATCCAGCTCTTTTAAAATATCTCTAGAAAATAGGTCTATACCATTTACAAATGAATCGGAAAGGTTTATAATGTAATTGACATAATAAATATCAAAAGTAATCTTTTAAGGAGGTCATTATTATGCCTAATTACGTTAAAGCGGATCAGTTTTTCTATCCATTTGGCATTCGTCGCGGTGGGTACTTAGAACTTGTTGATGGCAAGTTTGGAAAACATGTCGAGCAGATTCCTGAAGGCGCTGAGGTGATTGACTATACAGGTTATAGCATTGCACCAGGTCTTGTGGATACTCATATTCATGGATATGCAGGTGTAGATGTGATGGACAACAACATTGAAGGTACATTGCATACTATGAGTGAAGGACTTCTTAGTACCGGTGTTACCAGTTTCTTGCCAACAACTTTAACAGCCACTTATGAGCAATTGCTTGCAGTCACTGAAAATCTCGGAAACCATTATAAAGAAGCAACAGGTGCTAAGATTCGTGGGATTTATTATGAAGGTCCATATTTCACAGAAACTTTTAAGGGGGCACAAAATCCAACTTATATGAGAGACCCGGGTGTTGAGGAGTTTCATTCTTGGCAAGATGCTGCAAAAGGGATGCTAAATAAAATCGCTATTGCACCAGAACGTGATGGGGTGGAAGATTTTGTACGTACTATTACAGGTGAAGGTGTGACAGTTGCACTTGGACACTCAGATGCGACATTTGAACAAGCTAAGAAGGCAGTTGATGCTGGAGCTAGTGTATGGGTACATGCCTATAATGGGATGCGTGGTTTAACACACCGCGAACTAGGTATGGTAGGAGCTATGTATGAGCTCCCACATACTTACGCAGAATTGATTTGTGATGGTTATCACGTAGATCCAAAAGCTTGTGAGATTTTACTTAAGCAAAAGGGGACAGAAAACATCGCTCTTATTACGGACTGTATGACAGCTGGTGGGCTTGAAGACGGTGACTATATGTTGGGAGAATTCCCTGTTGTAGTAGCAAATGGAACTGCACGTCTCAAATCTACTGGTAATTTGGCAGGTTCTATTCTCAAACTCAAGGACGGTTTGAAAAATGTCGTCGAGTGGGGTATTGCAAATCCACACGAAGCGGTCATGATGGCTAGCCTTAACCCAGCTAAATCTGTTCACATTGATGATGTCTGTGGCCAAATCCGTGAAGGCTACGACGCAGACTTTATCGTATTAGATAAAGATTTGGAATTGGTAGCAACTTACCTAGATGGTGTGAAACGTTATCAAGCATAAGAGAGAAGGCAGAAGTTAGAGACTAGCTTCTGCTTTTTTATCTATATTGCTTTACTGGTAAATAAAAAAGTTAAAAAAATCACAAAAAAACTTGAAGGAACAAAAGAAAAGGCTTACAATTATATTATAAATAGTACAAATAAAAAAACGGAGGAGTGCTTTATGAAAGCCTATACTTATGTTAAACCAGGACTTGCTTCTTTTGTTGACGTTGACAAACCAGTTATTCGCAAGCCAACAGACGCTATTGTGCGTATAGTAAAAACCACTATTTGTGGAACAGACCTCCATATTATCAAAGGGGATGTTCCCGCTTGTCAAAGTGGTACCATTCTTGGTCACGAAGGGATTGGGATTGTGGAAGAAGTTGGGGAAGGAGTTTCTAACTTCAAAAAAGGCGATAAGGTCTTGATTTCTTGTGTCTGTGCCTGTGGTAAATGCTACTACTGTAAAAAAGGAATTTATGCCCACTGTGAAGACGAAGGGGGCTGGATTTTCGGTCACTTGATTGATGGTATGCAGGCTGAATATTTACGTGTCCCTCATGCAGATAATACTCTTTACCACACTCCAGAAGACTTGTCAGATGAAGCCTTGGTTATGCTATCAGACATTCTGCCTACTGGATATGAAATTGGTGTCTTAAAAGGGAAAGTGGAACCTGGTTGCAGCGTAGCCATTATTGGTTCAGGTCCAGTTGGTTTAGCAGCTCTTTTGACGGCTCAATTCTACTCACCAGCTAAATTGATTATGGTGGACTTAGACGATAACCGCTTGGAAACTGCCCTATCATTTGGTGCGACTCATAAGGTTAATTCTTCAGATCCTGAAAAAGCCATTAAAGAAATTTATGATTTGACAGATGGCCGTGGGGTAGATGTTGCTATCGAAGCTGTTGGTATTCCTGCAACATTTGATTTCTGTCAAAAGATTATCGGTGTAGACGGAACGGTTGCCAACTGTGGTGTGCATGGTAAACCAGTTGAATTCGATTTGGATAAACTTTGGATTCGTAACATCAATGTAACAACTGGTTTGGTATCTACAAATACCACTCCACAATTGTTGAAAGCTCTTGAAAGTCATAAGATTGAACCAGAAAAATTGGTAACTCATTATTTCAAACTAAGTGAAATTGAAAAAGCCTATGAAGTTTTCAGTAAGGCAGCAGACCACCATGCCATTAAGGTCATCATCGAAAACGATATTTCAGAAGCTTAAGTAGTAAAAACATTTTGGAACATAAGCAAATAGAAATTCAGCCATCATAGGATGGCTGGATTTTTTATCTGAAAAATAAGCAATGAGCATATTTCTTTCCTTGTTTAGCGGAATTGGTTATAATATACGGTACAAAGGAATGAATGAATATGTATCGTGTTATAGAAATGTACGGAGATTTTGAACCGTGGTGGTTCTTAGAAGGTTGGGAAGAAGATATTGTAGCAAGTAAGAAATTTGACCAGTATTATGATGCTCTCAAATACTACAAAACTTGCTGGTTTAGATTGGAACGAGAATCTCCTCTTTATAAAAGTAGAAGTGATTTGATGACCATTTTTTGGGATCCAGAAGACCAACGCTGGTGTGATGAATGTGACGAGTATTTACAACAATACCATTCTTTGGCTCTTTTGCAGGATGAGCAGGTTATTCCAGATGAAAAACTACGCCCAGGCTATGAAAAACAAACAGGTAAGGAAAGGCACCGTTCTTGCCGTATGAAATTAAAATAGAGAAAAAGTAACTTTTTTGGAGTTGCTTTTTTTATTTTCCCAAATCTTTGCGAATAGTTTAGGTGAGGAGGTAAGTATGGTTCAAGAAATTGCACAAGAAATCATTCGTTCGGCTCGGAAAAAAGGGGCGCAGGATATTTATTTTGTCCCCAAGTTAGATGCCTATGAGCTTCATATGAGGGTAGGAGACGAGCGCTGTAAAATCGGTTGTTATGATTTTGAAAAATTTGCGGCCGTCATCAGTCACTTTAAGTTTGTGGCAGGTATGAATGTGGGAGAAAAGCGACGTAGTCAACTGGGTTCCTGTGATTATGAATATGACCAGAAGATGGCGTCCCTACGTTTATCTACTGTAGGCGATTATCGAGGGCAGGAGAGTTTAGTCATTCGCTTGTTGCATGATGAGGAGCAGGACTTGCATTTTTGGTTTCAGGATATTGAAGAATTGGGCAAGCAGTATAGGCAACGGGGACTTTATCTTTTTGCTGGTCCAGTCGGAAGTGGCAAGACGACCTTGATGCATGAATTGGCTAAATCTCTCTTTAAAGGACAGCAAGTCATGTCCATTGAAGATCCTGTAGAAATCAAGCAGGGCGACATGCTCCAGTTGCAGCTAAATGAAGCAATCGGACTGACCTATGAAAATCTGATTAAGCTTTCCCTACGGCATCGTCCTGATCTCTTGATTATCGGAGAAATTCGGGACAGCGAGACGGCGCGTGCAGTGGTCAGAGCCAGTTTGACAGGGGCGACAGTCTTTTCAACCATTCATGCCAAGAGTATCCGAGGTGTTTATGAACGCCTGCTGGAGTTGGGTGTGAGTGAGGAGGAATTGGCAGTCGTTCTGCAAGGAGTCTGCTATCAGAGATTAATCGGGGGAGGAGGAATCGTTGACTTTGCAAATAAAGACTATCAAGAACACCAGCCATCTAGCTGGAATGAACAGATTGACCAGCTTCTTAAAGATGGACATATCACAAGTCTTCAGGCTGAAACGGAAAAAATTAGCTACAGCTAAGCAAAAAAATATCATCACCTTATTTAATAATCTCTTTTCCAGCGGTTTTCATCTGGTGGAGACCATCTCCTTTTTAGATAGGAGTGCCTTATTGGACAAGCAGTGTGTGACTCAGATGCGTGCGGGATTGTCTCAGGGAAAATCATTCTCAGAAATGCTGGAAAGTTTGGGATTTTCAAGTGCCATTGTCACTCAGTTATCCCTAGCGGAAGTCCATGGAAATCTCCACCTGAGTTTGGGAAAGATAGAAGAATATCTAGACAATCTGGCCAAGGTCAAGAAAAAATTAATTGAAGTGGCGACCTATCCCTTGATTTTGCTGGGTTTTCTTCTCTTAATCATGCTGGGGCTACGGAACTACCTACTACCACAACTGGATAGTAGTAATATCGCCACTCAGATTATCGGTAATTTGCCACAAATTTTTCTAGGAATGGTAGGGTTTGTTTCAGTAGGTGTCCTTTTAGCACTCACTTTTTATAAAAGAAGTTCTAAGATGCGTGTCTTTTCTATCCTAGCACGCCTTCCCTTTCTTGGAATCTTTGTGCAGACCTATTTGACAGCCTATTATGCGCGTGAATGGGGGAATATGATTTCGCAGGGAATGGAGCTGACGCAGATTTTTCAAATCATGCAGGAACAAGGTTCCCAGCTCTTTAAAGAAATCGGTCAAGATTTGGCTCAGTCCCTACAAAATGGCCGTGAATTTTCTCAGACGATAGGAACCTATCCTTTCTTTAAAAAGGAGTTGAGTCTCATCATCGAGTATGGGGAAGTCAAGTCCAAGCTGGGTAGTGAGTTGGAAATCTATGCTGAAAAAACTTGGGAAGCCTTTTTTACCCGAGTCAATCGCACCATGAATTTGGTGCAGCCACTGGTTTTTATCTTTGTGGCTCTGATTATCGTTTTACTTTATGCGGCAATGCTCATTCCCATGTATCAAAATATGGAGGTAAATTTTTAACATGAAAAAAATGATGACATTCTTGAAAAAAGCTAAGGTTAAAGCTTTCACTCTGGTAGAGATGTTAGTGGTCCTTTTAATCATCAGCGTGCTTCTCTTGCTCTTTGTACCTAATCTGACCAAGCAAAAAGAGGCTGTCAACGACAAAGGAAAAGCTGCTGTTGTTAAGGTGGTAGAAAGCCAGGCAGAGCTTTATAGCTTGGATAAAAATGAAGATGCTAGCCTAAGCAAGTTACAAGCAGATGGGCGTATTACTTCTGAACAGGCTAAAGCCTATAATGAATACTATACTAAAAACGGAGGAGCAAATCGTAAAGTCAATGATTAAGGCCTTTACCATGCTGGAAAGTCTATTGGTTTTGGGTCTTGTGAGTATCCTTGCCTTGGGATTGTCTGGTTCTGTTCAGTCCACTTTTGCAGCAGTAGAGGAGCAGATTTTCTTTATGGAGTTTGAAGAACTTTATCGGGAAACTCAAAAACGCAGTGTAGCTAGTCAGCAAAAGACAAGTTTGAGCATAGACGGAAAGACCATTAGCAATGGCAGTCAAAAGCTGACAGTTCCTAAAGGAATTCAAGCACCATCGGGACAAAGTATCACATTTGACCGAGCTGGGGGCAATTCGTCTCTGGCTAAGGTTGAATTTCAGACCAGTAAAGGAGCGATTCGCTATCAATTATATTTAGGAAATGGAAAAATTAAACGCATTAAGGAAACAAAAAATTAGGGCAGTGATTTTACTGGAAGCAGTAGTCGCTCTAGCTATTTTTGCTAGCATTGCGACCCTCCTTTTGGGACAAATTCAAAAAAATAGGCAAGAAGAAGCAAAAATCTTGCAGAAAGAAGAAGTTGTGCGTGTCGCTAAGATGGCTCTGCAGACAGGTCAAAATCAGGTAAACATAAATGGAGTGGAGATTCAGGTGTTTTCTAGTGAAAAGGGATTGGAGGTTTATCATGGTTCAGAACAGTTGTTGGCTATCAAAGAGCCATAAGGTCAAGGCTTTCACCTTGTTGGAATCCCTTATTGCTCTTATTGTCATCAGTGGAAGCTTACTCCTCTTTCAAGCCATGAGTCAGCTCCTCATTTCAGAAGTTCGCTACCAGCAACAAAGCGAGCAAAAGGAGTGGCTCCTGTTTGTGGACCAGTTGGAGGCAGAATTAGACCGTTCGCAGTTTGAAAAAGTGGAGGGCAATCGTATTTATATGAAGCAGGATGGCAAGGAAATTGCGATAGGTAAGTCAAAATCAGATGATTTTCGGAAAACCGATGCCAGTGGACGGGGTTATCAGCCTATGGTTTATGGACTCAAATCTGCGCAGATTACAGAGGACAATCAACTGGTTCGTTTTCGTTTCCAGTTCCAAAAAGGCTTAGAAAGGGAGTTCATCTATCGTGTGGAAAAAGAAGAAAGTTAAGGCAGGGGTTCTCCTCTATGCAGTCACCATGGCAGCTATCTTTAGTCTTTTGTTACAATTTTACTTGAACCGACAAGTTGCCCACTATCAAGACTATGCTTTGAATAAAGAAAAATTGGTTGCTTTTGCCATGGCTAAACGAACCAAGGATAAAGCCGAGCAAGAAAGCGGGGAACAGGTCTTTAATCTGGGTCAGGTAAGCTATCAAAACAAGAAAACAAACTTGGTGACAAGGGTTCGTACGCCTAAGAGACAATATGAATTCATCTTTCCTTCAGTCAAAATCAAAGAAGAGAAAAAGGATAAAAAGGAAGAGGTAGCGACCGATTCAAGCGAAAAAGTGGAGAAGAAAAAATCAGAAGAGAAGCCTGAAAAGAAAGGGAATTCCTAGCCAACCAAGCTACTTTGTGTTAAACTAAAAGCATGAAACATGATTTTAACCACAAAGCAGAAACTTTTGATTCCCCTAAAAATATCTTCCTTGCAAACTTGGTTTGTCAAGCAGTCGAGAAACAGATTGATCTTCTATCAGACAAAGAAATTTTGGATTTTGGTGGAGGGACGGGTCTGTTAACCTTGCCCCTAGCCAAGCAGGCTAAGTCTGTAACATTGGTGGATATTTCGGAGAAAATGCTGGAGCAAGCTCGTTTGAAAGCGGAGCAGCAAGACATCAAGAATATCCAGTTTTTGGAGCAAGATTTACTGGAAAACCCCTTAGAGCAAGGGTTTGATCTCATTGTTGTTTGTCGGGTTCTTCACCATATGCCTGATTTGGATGCGGCTCTCTCACTATTTCATCAACATTTGAAGGAAGATGGGCAACTCCTACTTGCTGATTTTACCAAGACAGAAGCTAACCATCATGGATTTGATTTAGCTGAACTGGAAAACAAGCTAGCTCAGTTTGGTTTTTCGAGCATTGATAGTCAGATTCTTTACAGTGCTAAAGACCTGTTTCAAGGAAATTACTCAGAACTCTTTTTAACAGTAGCCCAAAAATCACTCGCCTAGTCAGGGAGTGATTTTTCTATAAGGATGGAAAAAAGAAGGGAAATTTGATAAGATAGGAATATGGATTTTGAAAAAATTGAACAAGCTTATACGTATTTACTAGAGAATGTCCAAGTCATTCAAAGTGATTTGGCGACCAATTTTTATGACGCCCTGGTGGAGCAAAATAGCATCTATTTGGATGGTGAGACTGAGTTAGAGCAGGTCAAGGAGAACAATCAGGCCCTTAAACGCTTAGCGCTTCGCAAAGAAGAATGGCTCAAGACCTACCAGTTTCTCTTGATGAAGGCTGGGCAAACAGAGCCCCTACAGGCCAATCACCAGTTTACGCCAGATGTCATTGCTTTGCTTTTGGTGTTTATTGTGGAAGAGTTGTCTCAAAAGGAGGAGATTACGATCCTCGAAATGGGTTCTGGCATGGGAATTCTAGGCGCTACTTTCTTGACCTCGCTTGCTAAAAAAGTGGATTACTTGGGAATGGAAGTGGATGATTTGCTGATTGATTTGGCAGCTAGCATGGCAGATGTAATTGGTTTGCAGGCTGGCTTTGTCCAAGGAGATGCCGTTCGTCCACAAATGCTCAAAGAAAGCGATGTGGTCATCAGCGACTTGCCGGTCGGCTATTATCCTGATGATGCCGTTGCGTCGCGCCATCAAGTTGCTTCTAGTCAAGAACATACTTACGCCCATCACTTGCTCATGGAACAAGGACTTAAGTACCTCAAGTCAGACGGATACGCTATTTTTCTAGCTTCGAGTGATTTGTTGACCAGTCCTCAAAGTGATTTGTTGAAAGGCTGGTTGAAAGAGGAGGCAAGTCTGGTTGCTATGATTAGTTTACCTGAAAATCTCTTTGCTAATGCTAAACAATCCAAGACTATTTTTATCTTACAGAAGAAAAGTGAAATAGCAGTAGAACCCTTTATTTATCCACTTGCTAGCTTACAAGATGCAAGTGTTTTAATGAAATTTAAAGAAAATTTTCAAAAATGGACTCAAGGTACTGAAATATAAAATAGATTTTGTTATAATAGTTGAAAACGCTTAAAAGGGGTATCATGTTATGACAAAAACAATTGCAATCAATGCAGGAAGTTCAAGTTTGAAATGGCAATTATACTTAATGCCAGAAGAAAAAGTATTGGCGAAAGGTTTGATTGAACGTATCGGTTTGAAAGATTCAATTTCAACTGTAAAATTTGACGGCCGTTCTGAACAACAAATTTTAGATATTGAAAATCACACACAAGCCGTTAAAATTTTATTGGATGACTTGATTCGTTTCGATATTATCAAGGCTTACGACGAGATTACAGGTGTTGGACACCGTGTTGTTGCCGGTGGAGAATATTTCAAAGAATCAACAGTTGTTGAAGGAGATGTTTTAGAAAAAGTTGAAGAGTTGAGCTTGTTGGCTCCTCTCCACAATCCAGCCAATGCAGCAGGGGTTCGTGCCTTCAAGGAATTGTTGCCAGACATTACCAGTGTAGTTGTGTTTGATACTTCATTCCACACAACTATGCCAGAGAAAGCTTATCGCTACCCTCTACCAACAAAATATTACACAGAAAACAAGGTTCGTAAATATGGTGCCCACGGTACAAGTCACCAGTTTGTAGCAGGAGAAGCTGCAAAACTATTGGGACGTCCATTAGAAGACTTGAAATTGATTACTTGCCACATCGGTAATGGTGCTTCTATTACAGCTGTTAAGGGTGGTCAATCTGTCGATACATCAATGGGCTTCACTCCACTTGGTGGTGTGATGATGGGTACTCGTACAGGGGATATTGACCCAGCTATCATTCCTTACTTAATGCAATATACAGAGGACTTTAACACGCCTGAAGACATTAGTCACGTTCTTAATCGTGAATCAGGACTGATGGGGGTTTCAGGTAAATCTAGTGATATGCGTGATGTGATTGCTGCGAAAGAAGCAGGAGATCATGATGCTACCTTGGCCTATGAAATCTATATTGACCGTATCCAAAAACATATCGGTCAATACCTCGCAGTCCTAAACGGAGCAGATGCTATTATCTTTACAGCGGGTGTAGGAGAAAATGCAACCGATGTACGTGAAGATGTTATCTCAGGTATCTCTTGGTTTGGCTGTGATGTTGATGATGAAAAGAATGTCTTTGGTGTGACAGGAGACATCTCAACAGATGCAGCTAAAATCCGTGTATTGGTTATTCCAACAGATGAAGAATTGGTCATTGCCCGTGATGTTGAACGCTTGAAAAAATAACTAAAATTAGAAAAAATATTCCGTACAAGGAGTTGGGAAAGTGATTTTTCCAGCTTCTTTTTCTGATGAAATTGTCCAAAACCTTGCTATGATTGGCTTTTTTGAAAAATATGGTATAATAGTAGTAATTTAATAGATGGAGTTGAGTTTTGAAGAAAAACTTTCGTGTAAAAAGAGAGAAAGATTTTAAGGCGATTTTCAAGGAGGGGACAAGTTTTGCCAATCGCAAATTTGTTGTCTACCAATTAGAAAACCAGAAAAACCATTTTCGAGTAGGTCTATCAGTCAGCAAAAAACTGGGGAATGCCGTCACTAGAAATCAAATCAAGCGACGGATCCGACATATTATCCAGAATGCAAAAGGGAGTCTGGTAGAAGATGTAGACTTTGTTGTCATTGCTCGAAAAGGGGTTGAAACCTTGGAATACGCAGAGATGGAGAAAAATCTACTCCACGTATTAAAATTATCAAAGATTTACCAGGAAGGAAATGGGAGTGAAAAAGAAACTACAGTTGACTAGTTTGCTAGGATTGTCTCTATTGATCATGACAGCCTGTGTAACAAATGGGACAACTAGCGATATTACAGCCGATTCGGCTGATTTTTGGAGTAAATTGGTTTACTTCTTTGCGGAAATTATTCGCTTTTTATCATTTGATATCAGTATCGGAGTGGGGATTATTCTCTTTACGGTCTTGATTCGTACAGTCCTCTTGCCAGTCTTTCAGGTGCAAATGGTGGCTTCCAGAAAAATGCAGGAAGCTCAACCACGTATTAAGGCGCTTCGAGAACAATATCCAGGTCGAGATATGGAAAGCAGAACTAAGCTAGAGCAAGAAATGCGTAAAGTCTTTAAAGAAATGGGTGTCAGACAGTCAGATTCTCTTTGGCCGATTTTGATTCAGATGCCGGTTATCTTGGCCTTGTTCCAAGCTCTATCAAGAGTTGACTTTTTAAAGACAGGTCATTTCTTATGGATTAACCTTGGTGGTGTGGATACAACCCTTGTTCTTCCTATTTTAGCAGCTGTATTCACCTTTTTAAGTACTTGGCTGTCTAATAAAGCCTTGTCTGAGCGTAATGGGGCTACGACTGCGATGATGTATGGGATTCCAGTCTTGATTTTTATCTTTGCAGTTTATGCGCCAGGTGGAGTCGCCCTATACTGGACAGTGTCCAATGCTTACCAAGTCTTGCAAACCTATTTCTTGAACAATCCATTCAAGATTATCGCAGAGCGCGAGGCTCTAGTACAGGCACAGAAAGATTTGGAAAATAGAAAAAGAAAAGCCAAGAAAAAGGCTCAGAAAACGAAATAATAAGGAGGAATCTGGTAATGGTAGTATTTACAGGTTCAACTGTTGAAGAAGCAATCCAAAAAGGATTGAAGGAATTAGATATTCCGAGGAAGAAGGCACATATTAAAGTCATTTCTCGTGAGAAAAAAGGATTTCTTGGTTTATTTGGTAAAAAACCAGCCCAAGTAGATATTGAAGCGATTAGTGAAACGACTGTTGTCAAAGCAAATCAACAAGCTGTAAAGGGAGTTCCAAAACAAATCAATGATTTGAATGAGCCTGTTAAAACAGTCAGTGAAGCAACTGTTGATTTGGGTCATGTTGTAGAAGCAATTAAAAAGATTGAAGAGGAAGGTCAAGGTATTTCTGATGAAGTCAAGGCTGAAATCTTAAAACATGAAAGACATGCCAGCACTATCTTAGAAGAAACTGGCCACATTGAGATTTTAAATGAACTTCAAATCGAGGAAGCGATGAGGGAAGAAGCGGGCGCTGATGACCTTGAAACTGAGCAAGACCAAACTGAAAATCAAGACTTGACAGAGATGGGCTTGAAAGTTGAACCGAGCTTTGATATTGCTCAGGTGGCTACGGATGTGACTGCCTATGTTCAAGCGATTGTGGATGACATGGATGTTGAAGCCACACTTTCAAATGATTATAACCGTCGTAGCATCAATTTGCAAATTGATACTAACGAACCAGGTCGTATTATCGGCTACCATGGTAAAGTCTTGAAGGCCTTGCAACTGTTGGCTCAAAATTATCTTTACAACCGCTATTCCAGAACCTTCTACGTTACAATCAATGTCAATGATTATGTCGAACACCGTGCAGAAGTTTTGCAGACCTATGCGCAAAAATTGGCGACTCGTGTTTTAGACGAAGGACGTAGTCATCAAACAGATCCCATGTCGAATAGTGAACGCAAGATTATCCACCGTATTATTTCACGTATGGATGGCGTGACTAGTTATTCTGAGGGTGATGAGCCAAATCGCTATGTAGTTGTAGATACAGAGTAATCAAAGGGAAATCAGGTTTATCCTGATTTTTTGCTAGTCAAAGGAGGTTAATCATATGTTGAATGCGATGAGAGACTATCTGGCTTTTGCAGGCTTGCAGTACCGTAATCCTGATAAAGCAGGAGATGAGCGAGAGAAAATGTTGGAATTGCGCCACAAAGCCCAAGAGGCTCGAAAGGTCTTTACAGAACTGGCCAAGACTTTTCAAGCAAGCCATCCAGAATGGCAACTGCAACAGATCAGTCAGTGGATGAATCAAGCCCAGCGTTTACGACCCCATTTCTGGGCCTATCTACGGCGCGAGGGACAGGTGACAGAACCCATGTTGGCCCTGCGTTTGTATGGCAATCCCTCGGACTTTGGTATGTCATTAGAAGTCAGCTTCATTGAGCGTAAGAAAGATGAGCAAACTCTAGGCAAGCAGGCCAAAGTTTTAGAAATTCCAACCGTTGAAGGAATTTATTATCTAGCTTACTCTGATGGTCAAAGTCAAAGATGGGAGGCGAACGAAGAAAATCGTCAGGTCTTAGTCGAGAAGGTAGGCAGTCAAGAAATCCGAAAAGTGCTAGTTAAGGCAGATGTTTCTGTCATAGAAAATCAATCATTAGAAGCGATTTTAGATAAATTAGAAGAAGCATACGAGTGCCTACTTCCTTACTATCAGGTGACTAGAGAATAACGTGTCAGTCAATTATTATAAGATTACAGTCCAAGAGTGAACAGTCCGTTGTGTAATTCTTGGTCTTTTTGTTATCGCTTTCAAATTGTATAATAAACTCATAAAAACAATTCAAAAAGGAGAACAATTATGGAAGTCATTTCAAGTGTTCTAAATTGGTTTTCTAGCAATATTTTGCAGAATCCCGCATTTTTCGTAGGTTTATTGGTGTTGATAGGATACGCACTTTTGAAAAAACCAGCCCATGATGTTTATTCAGGTTTCGTTAAAGCAACAGTAGGATATCTGTTGCTAAACGTTGGTGCTGGTGGCTTGGTTAGAACCTTTCGACCGATCTTGGCAGCATTGAACTTTAAGTTTCAAATTGGTGCAGCGGTCATCGATCCTTACTTTGGCCTTGCTGCAGCGAATAACAAAATCGCAGCAGAGTTTCCGGATTTTGTTGGAACTGCAACCACAGCTCTATTGATTGGTTTTGGAGTCAATATCTTGCTAGTAGCCCTTCGGAAGATCACGAAAGTAAGAACCCTCTTTATTACTGGTCACATCATGGTCCAACAGGCAGCGACTGTCTCTCTTATGGTTCTCTTTTTGGTTCCGCAATTGCGCAATGCTTATGGTACAGCAGCTATCGGTATTATCTGTGGTCTTTACTGGGCGGTCAGCTCCAATATGACGGTTGAGGCAACTCAACGTTTAACTGGTGGCGGTGGATTCGCGATTGGTCACCAACAACAATTTGCCATCTGGTTTGTGGATAAAGTAGCAGGACGTTTTGGTAAGAAAGAAGAAAGTCTAGACAATCTGAAATTGCCTAAATTCCTTTCAATCTTCCACGATACAGTTGTTGCATCTGCCACCTTGATGCTGGTCTTCTTTGGAGCAATTCTGTTGATTTTGGGGCCAGATATCATGTCTAATAAAGAAGTTATTACTTCAGGAACCTTGTTCAATCCTGCTAAACAAGATTTCTTTATGTATATTATCCAAACAGCCTTCACCTTCTCAGTTTACCTCTTTGTTTTGATGCAAGGTGTCCGTATGTTCGTATCTGAGTTGACAAATGCCTTCCAAGGGATTTCAAGCAAATTGTTGCCAGGGTCATTCCCAGCGGTTGACGTTGCAGCTTCTTATGGATTTGGATCTCCAAATGCTGTCTTGTCAGGATTTGCCTTTGGTTTGATTGGTCAATTGATTACAATTGTCTTGCTCATCGTCTTTAAAAATCCTATCCTCATTATTACAGGGTTTGTTCCAGTGTTCTTTGATAATGCCGCTATCGCTGTTTATGCTGATAAGCGTGGTGGATGGAAGGCGGCAGTAATCCTTTCCTTTATCTCAGGTGTCCTTCAAGTTGCTCTAGGAGCTCTTTGTGTGGCCCTTCTCGATTTGGCATCTTATGGTGGCTACCATGGAAATATCGACTTTGAATTCCCATGGCTTGGATTTGGTTATATCTTCAAATACCTTGGTATTATTGGTTATGTACTTGTATGTCTCTTCCTGCTTGTCATTCCTCAACTTCAATTTGCTAAAGCAAAAGATAAGGCAAAATACTACAATGGTGAAGTACAAGAAGAAGCATAATTTTTAGAAAAGGAGAAAGTAAAATGGTTAAAGTATTAGCAGCATGTGGAAATGGTATGGGTTCATCTATGGTGATCAAAATGAAAGTGGAGAATGCCCTGCGTAAACTAGATCAAATTGATTTTACAGTCAATTCCTGCAGTGTTGGTGAAGCAAAAAGTTTGGCAGCAGGTTATGATATTGTAATTGCATCCCTTCATTTAATTCACGAATTGGATGGACGGACAGATGGCAAATTAATTGGCTTGGATAATTTGATGGATGATAGAGAAATTACTGAAAAGCTGAGTCTAGCACTGGAGTAGCAGATTGGGGAGGAAACATCCTCCCTTGTTTATATAAGGAGGTAAATATGAATTTAAAACAAGCATTGATTGAAAACGATTCGATTAGACTAGGATTAGAGGCTACGGACTGGAAAGAAGCAGTCAAGGTAGCGGTAGATCCCTTGATTGAAAGTGGGGCTATTTTACCAGAGTATTATGATGCAATCATTGAATCGACTGAAGAATATGGTCCCTACTATATCTTAATGCCAGGTATGGCTATGCCCCATGCTAGACCAGAGGCAGGAGTACAGCGAGACGCCTTTTCACTTATCACTTTGAAACAACCAGTTGTCTTTTCGGATGGAAAAGAAGTATCTGTCTTATTAGCTTTGGCCGCTACAAGTTCCAAGATTCACACAAGTGTAGCTATTCCACAGATTATTGCCTTATTTGAATTGGAAGATTCTATTGCACGTTTACAAGCTTGTCA
This sequence comes from Streptococcus sp. 1621, assembly GCF_013276615.1. NCBI lineage: Bacteria > Bacillati > Bacillota > Bacilli > Lactobacillales > Streptococcaceae > Streptococcus > Streptococcus sp. 1621. The sequence continues at coordinate 20,972 of NZ_VMLJ01000017.1, read as the reverse complement.
GACCAAGGAAGATGTCTTGGCTATGATTGAAGAATCGAAAAATAGTCCCTATCTTGAAGGGTTGGATTTGGAAAGTTAGAAAGAGGGATATAGAGATGACAAAAAGAATACCAAATTTACAAGTTGCATTAGATCATTCAGACTTGCAAGGAGCGATTAAAGCAGCTGTTTCTGTTGGTCAGGAAGTAGATATTATCGAAGCTGGAACTGTTTGCTTGCTTCAAGTTGGAAGTGAACTGGTTGAAGTCTTGCGTAGCCTTTTCCCAGATAAGATTATTGTGGCAGACACAAAATGTGCTGATGCTGGTGGAACAGTTGCTAAAAATAATGCAGTTCGTGGAGCAGACTGGATGACTTGTATCTGTTGTGCAACCATCCCTACTATGGAAGCAGCTCTAAAGGCTATCAAGACTGAACGAGGAGAACGAGGCGAAATCCAGATCGAGCTTTATGGCGATTGGACTTTTGAACAAGCTCAGCTTTGGCTAGATGCAGGTATCTCACAAGCTATCTATCACCAATCTCGTGATGCCCTTCTTGCTGGTGAAACTTGGGGTGAAAAAGACCTTAATAAGGTTAAAAAACTCATTGACATGGGCTTCCGAGTTTCTGTAACAGGTGGTCTAGATGTAGATACTCTCAAACTCTTTGAAGGCGTTGATGTCTTTACCTTTATCGCAGGTCGTGGAATTACAGAAGCTGCGGATCCAGCAGGAGCAGCGCGTGCCTTCAAGGATGAAATCAGACGAATTTGGGGGTAAACCATGGCACGTCCAATTGGAATTTATGAAAAGGCAACCCCGACACACTTTACTTGGCTAGAACGTTTAAATTTTGCCAAGGAGTTAGGCTTTGATTTTGTCGAGATGTCTATTGATGAACGTGACGAGCGTTTAGCAAGACTGGACTGGAGCAAGGAAGAGCGCTTGGAAGTTGTCAAAGCGATTTATGAAACTGGTGTTCGTATTCCTTCTATCTGTTTTTCAGGACATCGTCGTTACCCATTGGGATCAAATGATCCAGTTCTAGAGGAAAAATCTCTGGAACTCATGAAAAAATGTATCGAATTAGCTCAGGATTTGGGAGTTCGTACGATTCAATTAGCTGGTTACGACGTTTACTATGAGGAAAAGTCACCCCAGACACGCCAACGTTTTATCAAAAATTTGAGAAAAGCCTGTGACTGGGCTGAAGAAGCTCAGGTGGTACTTGCTATTGAAATTATGGATGATCCTTTTATCAATAGTATCGAAAAATACTTGGCTGTAGAAAAGGATGTTGACTCTCCCTACCTTTTTGTATATCCAGATATTGGGAATGTGTCTGCATGGCATAATGATGTCTATAGTGAGTTCTATCTAGGTCACCATGCTATCGCAGCTCTCCATCTCAAGGATACTTATGCAGTGACAGAAAGTTCAAAGGGCCAGTTCCGAGATGTACCTTTTGGGCAAGGTTGTGTCAAATGGGAAGAAGCTTTCGATATTTTAAAGCAAACCAATTATAATGGTCCTTTCCTAATCGAAATGTGGTCTGAAAATTGTGAAACTGTAGAAGAAACACGCGCAGCCATTCAAGAGGCGCAAGCTTTTCTCTATCCACTAATTAAGAAAGCAGGTTTGATGTAAGATGAATCAAGTAATTAATGCTATGCGTAAACGAGTCTGTGATGCCAATCAATCATTGCCAAAACATGGACTTGTCAAATTTACCTGGGGCAATGTATCGGAAGTCAATCGTGAACTCGGTGTCATTGTTATCAAACCATCAGGCGTAGATTATGACGAATTGACACCTGAAAACATGGTGGCAACTGACCTGGATGGCAAGGTTCTAGAAGGAGATTTAAGACCATCTTCGGACCTTCCAACTCATGTGCAGTTATATAAGGCTTGGCCAGAGATTGCTAGTGTGGTCCATACCCATTCGACAGAAGCTGTTGGTTGGGCTCAGGCAGGTCGTGATATTCCTTTCTATGGAACAACCCATGCGGATTATTTCTACGGTTCAATTCCTTGCGCCCGTAGTTTGACCAAGGATGAAGTAGAAGTAGCCTATGAAAAAGATACTGGTCTGGTCATCGTGGAAGAGTTTGAACGCCGTGGTCTAAACCCTGTTGAAGTACCAGGGATTGTCGTACGTAATCACGGTCCATTCACCTGGGGCAAAAATCCAGAGAATGCTGTCTATCACTCTGTTGTACTAGAGGAAGTGTCTAAGATGAATCGTTTCACAGAGCAAATCAATCCAAGAGTTGAACCTGCTCCCCAGTACATCCTAGAAAAGCACTACCAACGTAAACATGGACCAAATGCTTATTACGGTCAAAAGAAATAAGAAATTGAATTGAAAAGAGGCTAGGACCTTTCGATCCAAGCCTCGCTTTTGTAATTGTAAGTATTCGTTATTCAGAGACTACTGTTGATAATTGAAATGCGTTAGTGAATGTGATACTATTATAAAGTTGTTTTCAAGGCAGTTGATTGATAGAGGAGTATGAAATATGGTACTGGATAAGGCAAGTTGTGATTTACTTCAATATTTGATGGATCAAGAAACGTCCAAAACGATTATGGCGATTTCGAAAGATTTGAAAGAGTCAAGAAGGAAAATTTATTATCACATTGACAAAATCAATGCTGCTTTGGGTGACGAGGCGCTTCACATCATTAGTATTCCACGAATTGGTATTCACTTAACGGAAGAGCAGAGAGATGCTTGTTGTGAACTATTATCAGAAGTAGATTCGTACGATTATATCATGAGTGCGCATGAACGTATGATGATAATGTTACTATGGATAGGTATTTCTAAAGAACGTATTACGATTGAAAAATTGATGGAGTTAACAGAGGTATCTAGGAATACTGTTCTCAATGATTTGAATAGTATTCGTTATCAACTAACTTTGGAACAATATCAGGTGACCTTGCTAGTGAGCAAGTCACAAGGATACCACCTTTATGCCCACCCTCTTAATAAAATTCAGTATCTTCAATCGCTTCTATATCATATTTTTATGGAAGAGAATGCCACTTTTGTATCTATTTTAGAAGATAAGATGAAAGAGAGGTTAGATGATGAGTGTTTGCTTTCTGTTGAAATGAACCAATTTTTTAAGGAACAGGTTCCTTTAGTTGAACAAGATTTAGGGAAGAAAATAAACCATCATGAAGTAACTTTTATGTTGCAGGTTCTACCTTATTTGCTGTTAAGCTGTCATAATGTTGAACAGTATCAAGAAAGACATCAGGATATAGAGAAAGAATTTTCTTTGATAAGAAAAAGAATAGAGTATCAGGTGTCTAAGAAATTAGGAGAACGGTTGTTTCAAAAGTTTGAAATTTCTTTGTCAGAACTTGAAGTTTCTCTTGTAGCTGTTCTTCTCCTCTCCTATCGTAAAGATTTGGATATTCATGCAGAAAGTGATGATTTTCGGCAATTAAAACTTGCTTTAGAAGAATTTATCTGGTATTTTGAATCACAAATCCGAATGGAGATTGAGAACAAGGATGATTTATTACGAAATTTGATGATCCACTGTAAAGCCTTGTTATTTAGAAAGACTTACGGTATTTTTTCTAAAAATCCTCTAACAAAACAAATTCGATCCAAGTATGGAGAATTATTTTTAGTCACTAGAAAATCTGCGGAAATTTTAGAAGGAGCATGGTTTATCCGGCTAACAGACGATGATATTGCCTATTTGACGATTCATATTGGAGGATTTTTAAAGTATACACCATCGTCTCAAAAAAATATGAAAAAAGTTTATCTCGTTTGTGATGAAGGTGTTGCGGTTTCGAGACTTTTGCTGAAACAATGCAAACTTTATTTTCCAAATGAGCAAATTGGCACTGTATTTACAACAGAACAATTTAAGAGTGTGGAAGATATTGCACAAGTTGATGTAGTGATTACTACTAATGATGATTTGGATAGCAGATTTCCAATTTTAAGAGTTAATCCTATCCTTGAAGCAGAAGATATTTTGAAAATGCTAGACTATCTTAAACACAATATATTTCGTAATGAGAGCAAAAGTTTCAGTGAAAATCTTTCCAGTCTTATTTCGTCTTATATTGTAGACAGCAAGTTGGCTAGTAAGTTCCAAGAAGAGGTTCAAACACTTATAAATCAAGAAATAGTAGTTCAAGCTTTTTTGGAAGATATTTGAAGGACAGTCCAATGATGAACACAAACCTGTGTTTTTCTTGGTCTTTTTTAGTATTTTGAAGGGTGGTATACTAATCTCAAAGATAACAATTATATCCAAAGGAGGCAACATATGCCAAACGTCAAAGAAATTACAAGAGAGTCATGGATTTTAGCTACTTTCCCAGAGTGGGGAACATGGTTGAACGAAGAAATCGAAGAAGAAGTCGTACCTGAAGGCAACTTTGCCATGTGGTGGCTAGGCAACTGTGGTACTTGGATTAAGACACCAGGTGGTGCTAACGTTGTCATGGACCTTTGGTCAAACCGTGGAAAATCAACCAAAAAAGTGAAAGATATGGTTCGTGGGCACCAAATGGCAAATATGGCAGGTGTTCGTAAGTTGCAACCAAACTTGCGTGTTCAGCCAATGGTTATCGATCCATTTGCTATCAACGAACTAGACTATTACTTAGTTTCACACTTCCATAGTGATCATATCGACCCATACACAGCTGCAGCAATTCTCAACAATCCTAAGTTAGAGCATGTTAAGTTTATCGGTCCTTACCACTGTGGACGAATCTGGGAAGGATGGGGTGTTCCAAAAGAACGTATCATCGTTGTTAAACCAGGTGACACTATCGAATTAAAAGATATGAAGATTCATGCAGTAGAATCATTTGACCGTACTTGCTTGGTAACTCTTCCAGTGAACGGTGCTGATGAGACAGGCGGTGAACTTGCTGGCTTAGCTGTTACAGATGAAGAAATGGCTCAAAAGGCTGTTAACTATATCTTTGAAACACCAGGTGGAACCATCTATCATGGTGCAGATTCTCACTTCTCAAACTATTTTGCAAAACATGGTAAAGACTTTAAAATTGATGTTGCTTTGAATAACTATGGTGAAAATCCGGTAGGTATCCAAGATAAAATGACATCTATCGACCTTCTTCGTATGGCAGAAAATCTGCGTACCAAAGTCATTATCCCAGTTCACTATGATATCTGGTCTAACTTCATGGCTTCTACTAATGAGATTCTAGAACTTTGGAAAATGAGAAAAGATCGCTTGCAATACGATTTCCATCCATTTATCTGGGAAGTCGGCGGTAAGTACACTTATCCTCAAGATCAACACTTAGTAGAATACCATCATCCACGTGGTTTTGATGATTGTTTTGAACAAGACTCTAACATTCAATTTAAAGCTTTGCTATAATATAAAAATATTCTTTGGAGGTTATCCGTATGTTGCATGATACGGATAATTTTCATATAATAGTAAAATAGAATGTGTGATTCAATAATCACCTCAAATAGAAAGGAAATTCTATGTCAAATCTATCTGTTAATGCAATTCGTTTCCTAGGTATTGACGCTATCAACAAAGCCAACTCAGGTCACCCAGGTGTGGTTATGGGAGCAGCTCCGATGGCTTACAGCCTCTTTACAAAACAACTTCGTATCAATCCAGCTCAACCAAACTGGATCAACCGCGACCGCTTTATTCTTTCAGCAGGTCATGGTTCAATGCTTCTTTATGCCCTTCTTCACCTTTCTGGTTTTGAAGATGTTAGCATGGATGAGATTAAGAGCTTCCGTCAGTGGGGTTCAAAAACACCAGGTCACCCAGAATTTGGTCATACAGCAGGGATTGATGCTACAACAGGTCCTCTAGGGCAAGGTATTTCAACTGCCACTGGTTTTGCCCAGGCAGAACGTTTCTTGGCAGCTAAGTATAACCGTGAAGGCTACAATATCTTTGACCACTATACTTACGTTATCTGTGGAGATGGAGACTTGATGGAAGGTGTCTCAAGCGAGGCAGCTTCATACGCAGGTTTGCAAAAACTAGACAAGTTGGTTGTTCTTTATGATTCAAATGACATCAACTTGGATGGTGAGACAAAGGATTCCTTTACAGAAAGCGTTCGTGACCGTTACAATGCCTATGGTTGGCATACTGCCTTGGTTGAAGATGGAACAGACTTGGAAGCAATCCATGCTGCTATCGAAACAGCAAAAGCTTCAGGCAAACCATCATTGATTGAAGTGAAGACTGTTATTGGATACGGTTCTCCAAACAAACAAGGAACCAATGCCGTACATGGTGCCCCTCTTGGAGCAGATGAGACTGCAGCAACTCGTCAAGCTCTCGGTTGGGACTATGAACCATTTGAAATCCCAGAACAAGTTTATGCTGATTTCAAAGAACATGTTGCAGACCGTGGTGCATCAGCTTATGAAGCTTGGACAAAATTAGTTGCTGACTATAAAGAAGCGCATCCAGAATTGGCTGCAGAAGTAGAAGCCATTATTGATGGATGTGATCCAGTTGAAGTGACTCCAGCAGACTTCCCAGCATTAGAAAATGGCTTCTCTCAAGCAACTCGTAATTCAAGCCAAGATGCTTTGAATGTTGTAGCTGCTAAGTTGCCAACTTTCTTGGGTGGATCAGCTGACCTAGCTCACTCAAACATGACTTATATCAAGACTGACGGACTTCAAGACGATGCTAATCGCTTGAACCGTAACATTCAGTTTGGTGTTCGTGAATTTGCAATGGGAACGATCTTGAACGGGATGGCCCTTCACGGTGGACTTCGTGTATACGGTGGAACTTTCTTCGTCTTCTCTGACTATGTGAAGGCAGCTGTCCGCTTGTCAGCTTTGCAAGGTCTTCCTGTGACTTATGTCTTTACCCACGATTCAATCGCGGTTGGGGAAGACGGTCCAACGCACGAACCAGTTGAGCATTTAGCAGGTCTTCGTGCTATGCCAAATCTAAATGTTTTCCGTCCAGCAGATGCGCGTGAAACGCAAGCAGCTTGGTACCTTGCAGTGACAAGTGAGAAAACACCAACTGCCCTTGTCTTGACCCGTCAAAACTTGACTGTTGAAGAGGGAACAGATTTTGACAAGGTTGCTAAAGGTGCTTATGTTGTCTATGAAAATGCAGCCGACTTTGATACCATCTTGATTGCAACAGGTTCAGAGGTTAATCTTGCTGTCTCAGCTGCCAAAGAATTGGCTAGTCAAGGCGAAAAAGTCCGCGTAGTTAGTATGCCATCTACAGATGTCTTTGATAAACAAGATGCAGCATACAAGGAAGAAATTCTTCCAAATGCAGTTCGCCGTCGTGTTGCAGTCGAAATGGGTGCAACTCAAAACTGGTACAAATATGTTGGACTAGATGGTGCTGTTCTTGGTATTGATACCTTCGGAGCCTCTGCCCCAGCACCAAAAGTATTGGCAGAATATGGCTTTACTGTAGAAAATCTTGTAAAAGTTGTTCAAAACTTGAAATAATTCTAAAAATCAGGGCGCAAGCTCTGGTTTTTCTTATTAGAAAAGCAAGGTACAATCTTGTAAAAGTAGCTGAAATTTGATATAGTAGTCCTATGTAAAAGACAAAGGAGAAGACAATGAATCCAAATTATACATTTTTAATCATGCTAGCCCTTATGGTGGGTTTGATGTTCTTTACGCAACGCTCTCAAAAGAAACAAGCACAAAAGCGTATGGAAAGCTTGAATAAACTACAAAAAGGTTATGAAGTGATTACAATTGGTGGACTTTATGGAACAGTCGATGAAGTAGATACGGCGAAGGGAACAATTGTTCTTGATGTAGATGGGGTTTACTTGACTTTTGAACTAGCTGCTATCAAGACAGTATTACCACTTAAAGAAACAGCTTCACTCGAAGGTGCAATTGAAAAATAAGACGGGATTACGAACTCCCGTTTTTCTATAAAAGAAAGGAAATGGGATGAAAAAATTAGTCTTTGTCTGTCTGGGAAATATTTGCCGTAGCCCTATGGCCGAGTTTGTGATGAAATCAATGACAGATAATTATGAAATCCAAAGTCGAGCTACTTCCTCTTGGGAACATGGCAATCCGATTCATAAGGGAACTCAGGGGGTTTTTCAAGAGTATGATATTCCTTATGACAAAGGCAAAACATCGCTTCAGATTAGTAAGGAAGATTTTGAATCCTTTGATTATATTATCGGCATGGACGCTTCAAATGTTTCTGACTTACGTCAGATGTGTCCAGTAGGCTTGCAAGATAAGATTTACTCATTTGCATCTGAAAGCGTTCCAGATCCTTGGTATACAGGAGATTTTGAGGAAACCTATCAGCGTGTTCAGGAGGGTTGTCAAGCATGGTTAGAACGTTTAGAAAAGGAGAGTGAAGGTGGAAAATCTTAAGAATTTTTATGAAAAGTACCGTGTCTATCTGACTCGTCCACGTTTAGAGCTTTTAGCAGTAGTTGCCATTGTTTTTTGTGCTCTACTCGTCTTTTTTCTAAATATTCCCGGAAAAGGTGTTCTAAAGCTTGATAATGGAACGATTGTTTACGACGGCAGTCTTGTCCGTGGTAAAATGAATGGCCAAGGTACCATTACCTTCCAAAATGGAGACCAATATACAGGTGGCTTCAACAATGGAGCCTTCAACGGAAAAGGTACCTTTCAATCTAAAGAAGGCTGGACCTACGAGGGGGATTTTGTAAATGGTCAAGCTGAAGGAAAAGGGAAACTAACAACAGAACAAGAAGTCGTTTATGAAGGGACTTTTAAACAAGGCGTTTTTCAACAAAAATAAAGCCTCCTTATCAAAGGAGGTATTGTTAAAACCAAATAAGTAAGCGCTTACCTGTAAATCCCTTTCTTTCCAAGCTCCTCTTCCAAGCAAGTTTGTGAAATAAAAAAATATTTGAAATAAATTTCACAAACTTTAAAGAAAAAGCTTGCTAAGAAAAGAAACTAGCAAACATTTCACAAGGTGCTAAAAATTCTTTGTGAAATGTTTATGAAACTGTTTACAAAGTTGAAATAATGCGTTATAATAAACTTGTGAAAAAATTAACAAAGGATTTAATCCTTGAAAGCTATGGAGGAAAATATGGCTGATAAAAAAACTGTGACACCAGAGGAAAAGAAACTCGCTGCTGAAAAGCATGTCGATGGCTTGGTGCAAAAAGCTTTAGTTGCTCTTGAAGAAATGCGTAAGTTGGATCAAGAGCAGGTTGACTACATCGTTGCCAAAGCATCAGTAGCAGCTTTGGATGCCCACGGAGAATTGGCTTTACATGCCTTTGAAGAAACAGGACGTGGTGTATTTGAAGATAAAGCAACTAAGAACTTGTTTGCTTGTGAACACGTAGTAAACAACATGCGCCACACTAAGACAGTTGGCGTTATCGAAGAAGACGATGTAACAGGTTTGACTCTTATTGCTGAACCAGTTGGTGTTGTCTGTGGTATCACTCCTACAACAAACCCAACATCAACAGCAATCTTCAAATCATTGATTTCATTGAAGACACGTAACCCAATCGTCTTTGCCTTCCACCCATCAGCTCAAGAATCATCAGCTCACGCAGCTCGTATCGTCCGCGATGCAGCTATCGCAGCTGGTGCTCCTGAAAACTGTGTACAGTGGATCACTGAACCATCTATGGAAGCAACTAGTGCCCTTATGAATCACGAAGGTATTGCAACAATCCTTGCAACAGGTGGTAATGCTATGGTTAAAGCCGCATACTCATGCGGTAAACCAGCTCTTGGGGTAGGTGCCGGAAACGTTCCAGCTTATGTTGAAAAATCAGCTAACATCCGCCAAGCGGCACACGATATTGTTATGTCTAAATCATTTGATAACGGTATGGTCTGTGCATCTGAACAAGCGGTTATCATTGATAAAGAAATTTACGACGAATTTGTAGCAGAGTTCAAATCTTACCACACTTACTTTGTAAACAAAAAAGAAAAAGCACTTCTTGAAGAATTCTGCTTCGGCGTGAAAGCAAATAGTAAAAACTGTGCTGGTGCAAAATTGAACGCTGACATCGTTGGTAAACCAGCAACTTGGATTGCAGAACAAGCAGGATTTACAGTTCCAGAAGGAACAAACATTTTGGCTGCAGAATGTAAAGAAGTTGGTGAAAATGAGCCATTGACTCGTGAAAAATTGTCACCAGTTATCGCAGTTTTGAAATCTGAAAGCCGTGAAGATGGTATTGCCAAAGCTCGTCAAATGGTTGAATTTAACGGTCTTGGTCACTCAGCAGCCATCCATACGGCTGACGAAGAATTGACTAAAGAATTTGGTAAAGCTGTTAAAGCTATTCGTGTTATCTGTAACTCACCTTCTACTTTCGGTGGTATCGGGGACGTTTACAATGCCTTCTTACCATCATTGACACTCGGATGTGGTTCTTACGGACGCAACTCAGTTGGGGATAACGTTAGTGCCATTAACCTCTTGAATATCAAAAAAGTCGGAAGACGGAGAAATAACATGCAATGGATGAAACTTCCTTCAAAAACATACTTTGAACGTGATTCAATTCAATACCTTCAAAAATGTCGTGACGTTGAACGTGTCATGATCGTTACTGACCATGCCATGGTAGAACTTGGTTTCCTTGATCGTATCATCGAACAACTTGATCTTCGTCGCAATAAGGTTGTTTATCAAATCTTTGCTGATGTGGAACCAGATCCAGATATCACAACTGTAAACCGTGGTACTGAGATTATGCGTGCCTTCAAACCAGATACAATCATCGCTCTCGGTGGTGGATCTCCAATGGATGCTGCTAAAGTAATGTGGCTCTTCTACGAACAACCAGAAGTGGACTTCCGTGACCTTGTCCAAAAATTCATGGATATCCGTAAACGTGCCTTCAAGTTCCCATTGCTTGGTAAGAAGACTAAATTCATCGCGATTCCAACTACATCTGGTACAGGATCTGAAGTAACACCATTTGCCGTTATCTCTGATAAAGCAAATAACCGTAAATACCCAATCGCCGACTACTCATTGACACCAACTGTGGCAATCGTAGACCCTGCTTTGGTATTGACAGTTCCTGGATTTGTTGCTGCGGATACTGGTATGGACGTATTGACCCACGCGACTGAAGCTTACGTATCACAAATGGCTAGCGACTACACTGACGGTCTTGCGCTTCAAGCCATCAAACTTGTATTCGAAAACCTTGAAAGCTCAGTTAAGAACGCAGACTTCCACTCACGTGAGAAAATGCATAACGCTTCAACAATCGCTGGTATGGCCTTTGCCAATGCCTTTCTAGGTATTTCTCACTCAATGGCTCATAAGATTGGTGCGCAATTCCACACAATCCACGGTCGTACAAATGCAATCTTGCTTCCATACGTCATCCGCTATAACGGTACACGTCCAGCTAAGACAGCAACATGGCCTAAGTATAACTACTACCGTGCAGATGAAAAATACCAAGATATCGCACGCATGCTTGGCCTTCCAGCTTCTACTCCAGAAGAAGGTGTGGAATCTTATGCAAAAGCTGTTTACGAACTTGGTGAGCGCGTAGGTATCCAAATGAACTTCAAAGCACAAGGAATTGATGAAAAAGAATGGAAAGAACATTCTCGTGAATTGGCCTTCCTTGCTTATGAAGATCAATGTTCGCCAGCTAACCCACGTCTTCCAATGGTTGACCATATGCAAGAAATCATCGAAGATTCTTACTATGGCTACAAAGAAAGACCAGGACGCCGTAAATAATTGTTATCAGCCTAGAGGCAGGAGAAATCCTGTCTCTTTTTTTGTAATTCTATTTGAAAAATGGTATAATCATCGCATATATTTATTTGAAAATCAAATCTTTAATAATCATGCGAGGGGCAAATGAACAAGATAAATGAGTTAGGGGATAAAGTGCGACTTTTAAGAGAGGAGAAAGGACTTAGTCGTCCAGTTTTTTGCGGGGATGAGTCTGAATTATCAGTGCGTCAGTTGGTGCGGATTGAAAAAGGAGAATTTCGCCCGACGATAAAAACACTAGAATATATTGCAGAACGATTAGAAATTCCGTCCTACGTCTTGATGCCAGATTATAAGGAATTACCCAAGCGTTACCAAGAATTAAAGTACTTTCTTTTACATCATCCTGACTATGGAGACGAGGAGTTGCAGGAACAAAAGGAAGAATATTTTGATGAGATTTTTGAGTGTTTTTATGATGACCTGCCCCGTGATGAGAAAGTGCTAGTGGATTGTCTTCAAGCTATAGATGCAGTGAGAGCGACTAGTAATTCCTTATACGGAAGTGGTGTGATTGAAGACGGTCTTCAAGATTTACTATCCAGAGATGTATATAAAGCCGAGGACTTGTTGAAACTGAGACTGTATTTCAACTGTCAGTTAATGGATGGTTTAAATGTGGGTGAGATAAAAGAATCTGAGCATGAAACCATTCTTTGTTTTCATGACAAACTAAGTTCTCAGGTTGATAAGATAGAGTTCGATTGTTTGGACTTACTTAGAGATTCCTTGTTAGCTTCTTTAGCTTGTATAGAAATTATGGGGCTGTTTCATTATTTTAAGAGGGCAGTCGAGACCTTAAATAAAATAGGACAAAAAACACGAGATTTCCAAAAGCAACCGATTGTCTTGATGGTGGAGTGGAAATATTATATTCATACCGATTATGATACAGCCAAACAAAAGTATGAAGAAGCAAAAATGATGGCGAGGATGTTTGGTAATGAGAAGTTACTCGTTAGTTTAGATAAGGAATGGAGCGAAGACTTAGAAAGGTATTATTAAATGATTTATAGGAGTGACATTTCTGTCATTGGGGAAATGTCGCTTTTTTGTTACAATAAATTTTACTTGCTATACATCCAGAGCAAACGAGGCAATAGAGAAAAAATTCTAAGCAGTAGGTTCATAGTGGCAATCAGTGCTGATGTCGCTTGAAGGCTTTTCTATAATTATGATGTATGACGATAACAGTTTTAAATAAGGGGGAAAGAATGTCCATTTTATCCATTAAAAATATTTCAAAGTTTTACACTTTGGACGGTAAACATCAAGAGCAGGCTCTAAGAAATATTAACCTGCAGATTGCAAAAGGTAAAATTACAGCGATTTACGGTCCGTCAGGCTGTGGCAAAACCAGTCTACTAAACATCATCAGCGGTTTAGACAGACAATATGAAGGAGGTTTAGAGTTTAAAGGGGAATCCCTCCGTGACTTATCAGAGATTGAACTAACTCAATTTCGTAAAGATAAGATTGGATTTGTGTTTCAAAACTTTAACCTTATTCCTCATCAGTCTGTCTTGGACAATGTCAAGCTACCTCTCTATGTCAAAGATTTATCTGACAGGGAGATGACAATGATTGCAAAGGAGCAATTAAGTAACTTGGGCATGGAGCCTTTTATTACTAAAAATGTTAAACAGCTTTCTGGCGGGCAAAAGCAACGTGTAGCAATCGCGCGTGCCTTGGTAAATCAGCCTGATATGATTGTAGCAGATGAACCAACGGGTTCGCTGGACTCTCAATCCCAAGAAATGGTATTGGAGGTATTTAAAAAATTAGCCCAAACAGGGAAAACAGTACTGATTGTAACCCATAATCCAGAGGTTGCCGAATATGCAGATGTGATTATCAAAATGAAGGATGGTGAAGTCGTTGAAGAAGTCAAAAAATAAAGGATTATCATTGAAAAATAAATTCAAACTTTCTTTAAATAACTTTCTGGAAAGAAAATGGCGTAACCTATTGATTGCGCTAGCAACCTCAATCGGTTTTGTAGGAGTCTTGATTTCTTTTGGATTGGGAAATGCCTTGATTTCGATGATTGATGAAAATACGAATGGAGGTCAAATTCCTTCTCAAGTTCAGATTGCTTTAAACACAAAAAATGTTGGACGAGGCTTTTTGAACCAAGATGATAAGAACTATATCACGGATACAGTTGGAAAAGAAGCTATTAAATATTTGGAGAGTCCTTTTGGGATGATTATGTCAAATATTACTATAGATGGGCAAGAAATGGATCTGAGTCAAACGATGCCTTCTTATGCTCAAGTAGTGAGTCTCTATGAGGATACAAGTATTTCTGTTAGTAGTAATGAGGCGGACAAAGTATTAGCTGGTTCCCTCTATACTGATTCAAATGAACAGGGATTGACGATTCCAAGCAGTTTACTAAAAAATTGGAATGAACAGACAGGAAAAAATCTGACAGCTAATGATGTTATTGGCAAATCAGTCTCAGCTAGCATTGTAGAAAATGCTGCTGAAGCTAGTAAGACTGCTCAATTTCAAACAAAGATTGTACGTGTAATCAATGATGAAGATGACCTGGAGGACAGCAACAGTTTCATGCCGTCTCATCAAATGGAAGCAATCTTGAAAGAGGCTGGATTTACAAAAGCTGTATCTTATTTTATCTTGGAACTCAAAGATCCATCACAAACAAAAGCGATAACAGAAGAATTGCAGAAAAACAAGAAGTATACTGTTCTTTCTCAACAGAAGGTTCTTGATATTGTGATTACTTTTATTCGTGTCATTCAGGGATTGTTGATTGTACTTTCATCACAAGCTATTGTGGTAGCAGCGGTCATGATTGGTATCATCATTTACATCAATATCATGCAACGTTCTAAGGAAATAGGTGTCATGAAGGCAGTTGGTTATCAAAATCGTGATGTCAAAGGAATTTTTATTTACGAGGCTATCTGGATTGTAGGCATCGCCTTGCTACTGGCCTTTTTGGTAGCACAAGGGGTGGGAAGTTTGGCGAATGCGGTTGTAAATCATTTTTACCCATCCATCACTAAGGTTTTTGAATTAAATTTGTTATCTGTTTTAGGAACTCTAGCTTTTGCTCTATTACTTGGTTATGTCTCAGCCTACTTCCCAGCACGTAAAATTAGTAAAATGGATCCTGTAGAATCGCTACGATATGAATAGTAAGGGAGTTCTTGATTTATATCCTTAAAAAGAAACTAACATAGAAAAACAATGTCCGTACTTGCAATTAAACTTAAATAGTTATATAATAGGTTTGTTGAAAGGTGATTTGTAGTGATTCAAGTTACTCTTTTCACAATAAAAATTTCATGATTTTCATAAGGAGGAAATCACTAATGGTAGTTAAAGTTGGTATTAACGGTTTCGGACGTATCGGTCGTCTTGCTTTCCGTCGTATCCAAAATGTAGAAGGTGTTGAAGTTACTCGTATCAACGACCTTACAGATCCAGTTATGCTTGCACACTTGTTGAAATACGACACAACTCAAGGTCGTTTCGACGGTACTGTTGAAGTTAAAGAAGGCGGATTTGAAGTTAACGGTAAATTCATCAAAGTTTCTGCTGAACGTGATCCAGAACAAATCGACTGGGCTAACGACGGTGTAGAAATTGTTCTTGAAGCTACTGGTTTCTTTGCTAAGAAAGCAGCTGCTGAAAAACACTTGCACGCTGGTGGAGCTAAAAAAGTTGTTATCACTGCTCCTGGTGGAAACGACGTTAAAACAGTTGTATTCAACACTAACCACGACGTTCTTGACGGTACTGAAACAGTTATCTCAGGTGCTTCATGTACTACAAACTGCTTGGCTCCAATGGCTAAAGCTCTTCAAGACAACTTTGGTGTTGTTGAAGGATTGATGACTACTATCCACGCTTACACTGGTGACCAAATGATTCTTGACGGACCACACCGTGGTGGTGACCTTCGCCGTGCTCGCGCTGGTGCTGTAAACATCGTTCCTAACTCAACTGGTGCTGCGAAAGCTATCGGTCTTGTAATCCCAGAATTGAACGGTAAATTGGACGGAGCTGCTCAACGTGTTCCTGTTCCAGCAGGTTCTGTAACTGAGTTGGTAGCAGTTCTTGAAAAGAACGTTACTGTTGATGAAGTGAACGCAGCTATGAAAGCAGCTTCAAACGAATCATACGGATACACTGAAGATCCAATCGTATCTTCAGATATCCTAGGTATGTCTTACGGTTCATTGTTTGATGCAACTCAAACTAAAGTTCTTGACGTTGACGGTAAACAATTGGTTAAAGTTGTATCATGGTACGACAACGAAATGTCATACACTGCACAACTTGTTCGTACTCTTGAATACTTCGCAAAAATTGCTAAATAATTCATGAGTCGATAAAAAGCAAGGCCTCTTGGTCTTGCTTTTCTTATATGGAAAAATGGATGACACAATCATCCATTCTTTTTTATTTCTCTTTCGAAAGTATCTGAAAGGGCAGTGAAGCTTAATTTTTCTAATGTAAGTGGATGGGTAAAGGAAAGTCGGAAGGCATGAAGCATAAGCCGACTTATCTTTGAATTGCTGTTATAGAGAGGGTCGCCCAAAATAGGGAAGTTATGATGCGAAAGGTGTACACGGATTTGATGGGTTCGACCTGTCTTTAGTTTGCAATGAACCAAGGAAGTCTTGTTTTGGAATTGCTTTAATCTGCTTACATGTGTTTCAGCATATTGCCCATTTTTTGTATCAACTATTCGCTTTCTGCGGTCATGGCGATCACGTCCGATTTTGTCTCTGAAAACAAGTTCTTTGCTGTTGATATTTCCGTCAACGAGTGCCCAATATTCCCTAGAAATCTCTTTTTTCTCCAATAAGCGATTGAGAATAGGTAGGATAAAAGGATTTTTGGCAAAGAGAACTAAACCACTGGTTTCCATGTCCAGACGATGAACGACATAGCAGGTTTGGCCAACATAGGCACTGACATGGTTAAGAAGGGCGATTTCGTTCGGCTGATTACCGTGGGTTTTCATCCCCTCTGGTTTGTTGACAATAATCAAGTGTTGATCTTGATAAACCTCTTGAACGAGGTTTGGGTTGCCCCAAGGAATTTCCTTTTTGGGATAATCTTCCTCATCAAAAGTCAACTGGCAAACATCCCCAGGGCTTACCATCTCGTTCCAGTGAACTTCTTCTTGGTTTATCAAAATATGTTTCTTGATTCTCAAAAAATGACGGATTTTTCTAGGGATGAGGAGTTGTTCCTCAAGTAATTGCTTTACCGTCATTTGAGGTAGAGAGTCTGGTAATGTAAATGTGAATTTCATACAGATATTGTAACAAAAAACCCCCTATTTTGATAGGAAATAGCTAAATTCTTGTCTTCCTATGATGAAGATGATAAAATAAACGCATGAAATTAGATAAATTATTCGAGAAATTTCTTTCTCTTTTTAAAAAAGAAACAAGTGAACTAGAGGACTCTGATTCTACTAGCCTACGTCGCTCTCGTAGTGATCGAAAAAAATTGGCCCAAGTAGGTCCAATTCGAAAATTTTGGCGTCGTTATCATCTAACAAAGATTGTCCTTATACTAGGTTTGAGTGCAGGCTTGCTAGTTGGAACCTATTTGTTTGCTGTGGCCAAGTCAACCAATGTCAATGATTTGCAAAACGCCTTGAAAACTCGGACTATCATTTTTGACCGTGAAGAAAAGGAGGCTGGTGCCTTGTCTGGTCAAAAGGGAACCTACGTTGAATTGACTGCTATCAGTAAAAATTTGCAGAATGCCGTTATTGCGACAGAAGACCGTTCCTTCTATAAAAATGACGGGATTAACTATGGTCGTTTCTTCTTGGCTATTGTCACTGCTGGTCGTTCAGGTGGTGGCTCTACTATTACCCAACAGCTGGCTAAAAATGCCTATCTGTCGCAGGATCAAACTGTTGAGAGAAAAGCGAAAGAATTTTTCTTGGCTTTAGAATTGACTAAAAAATATAGCAAGGATCAGATCCTAACCATGTACCTTAACAATGCCTATTTTGGAAATGGTGTGTGGGGTGTAGAAGATGCGAGTAAGAAATACTTTGGAGTTTCTGCATCAGAAGTGAGTCTGGATCAAGCTGCGACTCTGGCAGGGATGCTGAAGGGACCGGAATTGTATAATCCTTTGAATTCCGTACAAGATTCGACTAATCGTCGCGACACTGTCTTACAAAATATGGTTGCAGCAGGATATATTGATAAAAACCAAGAAACCGAAGCTGCAGAAGTTGATATGAATTCTCAATTGCACGATAAGTATGAAGGGAAAATCTCAGATTACCGCTATCCTTCTTACTTTGATGCGGTGGTTAATGAAGCTGTTTCCAAGTATAATCTAACAGAGGAAGAAATTGTCAATAATGGCTACCGCATTTACACAGAGCTGGATCAAAACTACCAAGCAAATATGCAGGTTGTCTATGAAAATACAGTGCTATTTCCGAGGGCAGAGGATGGAACATTTGCTCAATCAGGAAGTGTCGCTCTCGAACCGAAAACAGGGGGAGTTCGTGGAGTTGTCGGTCAAGTTGCTGGCAATGATAAAACGGGATTCCGGAATTTCAACTATGCAACCCAATCGAAACGTAGCCCTGGTTCTACAATTAAGCCTTTAGTTGTTTATACGCCAGCAGTTGAAGCAGGCTGGGCTTTGAATAAGCTCTTGGATAACCATACCATGCAGTATGACAGCTATAAGGTTGATAACTATGCAGGGATCAAAACGAGTCGAGAAGTTCCCATGTATCAAGCCTTGGCAGAATCGCTTAATCTACCTGCTGTTGCCACTGTTAATGATTTGGGCCTTGATAAGGCTTTTGAGGCGGGCGAAAAATTTGGACTCAACATGGAAAAGGTCGACCGTGTTCTTGGTATTGCCTTGGGAAGTGGTGTCGAAACCAACCCACTTCAAATGGCTCAAGCATATGCTGTTTTTGCCAATGAAGGTTTAATGCCGGAAGCTCATTTTATTAGTAGAATTGAAAATGCTAGTGGACAAGTTATTGCTAGCCATAAAAATTCACAAAAACGGGTGCTTGATAAGTCTGTAGCTGACAAGATGACTAGTATGATGTTGGGGACATTCACCAACGGAACCGGTATTAGTTCATCGCCTGCAGATTATGTCATGGCAGGGAAAACTGGTACAACCGAAGCTGTTTTTAATCCGGAATACACAAGTGACCAGTGGGTGATTGGTTATACTCCGGATGTGGTGATTAGTCATTGGCTTGGTTTTCCGATCACTGATGAAAATCACTATCTAGCAGGATCTACTTCAAACGGTGCAGCCCATGTCTTTAGGAATATTGCAAATACCATTTTACCTTATACACCAGGAAGTACCTTCACAGTTGAAAATGCATATAAGAAAAACGGAATTGCACCAGCTAACACAAAAAGACAAGTACAAACCAATGATAATAGCC
Organism: Streptococcus sp. 1621; assembly: GCF_013276615.1. Taxonomy (NCBI): domain Bacteria; kingdom Bacillati; phylum Bacillota; class Bacilli; order Lactobacillales; family Streptococcaceae; genus Streptococcus; species Streptococcus sp. 1621. The sequence continues at coordinate 1,764 of NZ_VMLJ01000017.1, read as the reverse complement.
AGACAGATGATAATTTGTCTGATATTCGAGGACGTGCGCAAAGTCTAGTAGATGAGGCTAGTCGGGCTATCTCGGATGCGAAGATTAAGGAAAAGGCTCAAACAATATGGGATTCGGTAGTCAATCTATTTCGCTAAGATGCTTGTCAAAGCCTAGCTTTCTTGTTATAATAGATAAGATGGAGGCGTTATGGCACTAAAAAAAGCAAGCCTAGCTTGTGCGGTTTGTGGTTCGAGAAACTATTCAATCAAGATTAGTGGAACCCCCAAGCCTACACGACTAGAAGTAAATAAATTTTGTAAGCATTGTGGTAAGTACACTACACACAGAGAAACGAGATAGGAGAGAGCGATGCGTTTTATTGGAGATATTTTTAGACTTCTTAAAGACACAACATGGCCAACTCGCAAGGAAAGCTGGAGAGATTTTCGTTCTATCATGGAATACACAGCTTTCTTTGTAGTAATTATTTACATTTTTGACCAGTTGATTGTTTCAGGTTTGATTCGATTTATTAACATTTTTTAGAAGGTTAGTGGAGTTAATTACACTAGAAATCTTCTATTTATGAAAGGAAATATCATGGATAGTTTTGATAAAGGATGGTTTGTCTTACAAACTTATTCTGGTTATGAAAATAAGGTAAAAGAAAATCTATTACAACGTGCACAAACCTACAATATGTTGGATAATATTCTACGCGTTGAAATTCCAACACAAACAGTGCAAGTTGAAAAAAATGGAAAGAGAAAAGAAGTAGAGGAAAATCGCTTTCCAGGTTATGTTCTTGTAGAAATGGTCATGACAGATGAAGCTTGGTTTGTTGTTAGAAACACACCAAATGTTACAGGATTTGTCGGATCACACGGGAACAGATCAAAACCAACTCCATTATTGGAACAAGAAATTCGTGACATTTTGGTATCTATGGGACAAACTGTTCAAGAATTTGATTTCGATGTTGAGGTTGGTCAAACTGTACGTATTATTGATGGTGCTTTTGCAGACTACACTGGTAAGATTACAGAAATTGATAATAACAAAGTAAAAATGATTATCTCTATGTTTGGTAATGACACAGTTGCAGAAGTAAACCTAAACCAAATTGCAGAATTATAACCCTGAGAGAGGCTTGTCCTCTCTTTTTTGTGCAGTTGAGGAGTTAAAGGGTGCAGAATGGAGGAAATGTGCCAAAAGTGTTTCTGAATCTGTTAGACTGTATCTAGAAAGGGGAAAATTATGCTTAAAAAAATGTATGAAGAAGTCCAAGGAATTGTATACAAGTGTAGAAATGAATATTACCTTCATTTGTGGGAGTTATCGGACTGGGACCAAGAGGGAATGATTTGCTTACATGAATTGATCAGTAGAGAAGAAAGGCTTGTAGAAGATATCCCTCGTTTAAGGAAATATTTCAAAACCAGGTTTCGAAATCGAATTTTAGACTATATCCGTAAACAAGAGAGCCACAAACGAAGATATAATAAAGAACCTTATGAAGAAGTAGGCGAGATCAGTCATCGTATAAGTGAGGGAGGTCTGTGGCTAGATGACTATTATCTCTTTCATGAAACACTAAGAGATTATAGAAACAAACAAAGTAAAGAGAAACGAGAAGAGTTAGAACGCGTCTTAAGAAATGAACGTTTCCGAGGGCGTCAAAGAGTGTTAAGAGACTTACGTATTGTGTTTAAAGAGTTTGACATCCGTGCTCATTAGGAATTCATGCAAAAAAGTAAAAAAAATTTAAAAAAGGTGTTGACA
>NZ_VMLJ01000016.1:4664-43857 GCF_013276615.1 Streptococcus sp. 1621 | reverse complement strand
AACTACCCTATTCCAACGCCAAACTGGAAGCCACCAATAATCTCATCAAACTTATCAAGCGCAATGCCTTTGGATTTCGGAACTTTGAAAACTTCAAAAAACGGATTTTTATCGCTCTGAATATCAAAAAAGAAAGGACGAAATTTGTCCTTTCTCGAGCTTAGCTTTTCTTCAACCCACTACAGTTGACAAAGAGCCAAAAAAGAAAGGACGAAATTTGTCCTTTCTCGAGCTTAGCTTTTCTTCAACCCACTACAGTTGACAAAGAGGCAAAAAAATCCCCTGGCAAGTACCAGAGGATAAGAGCTTATTTCATTGTTGGGAAGAGCAATACATCACGGATAGTAGTTGTATCAGTGAGGAGCATGCAGAGACGGTCGATACCGATTCCCAAACCACCTGTTGGTGGCATACCGTATTCAAGAGCCTCGATGTAGTCATAGTCGATTCCTGTCGCTTCATCATCACCAAGTTCTTTGGCTTTAGCTTGGGCTTCAAAACGGCTAAGTTGGTCGATTGGGTCGTTGAGCTCAGTAAAGGCATTACCGTACTCCTTAGTCATGATGAAGAGCTCGAAACGGTCAGTAAAGCGTTGGTCTTCAGGATTTTTCTTCGCGAGTGGAGATACAGCTACTGGATGTCCATAGACAAAGGTTGGTTGGATCAAGGTTTCTTCAACAAACTCTTCAAAGAAGGCATTGATGATGTGACCAACTTCAGTGTAGTGTTTCTCAACTGGAACTTTCTTCTCAGCAGCGATAGCTTTAGCTTCTTCCAAAGTCATGTCTTGCCAGAAATCGACACCAGTAATTTCTTTGATAGCATCCACCATGTGAACACGTTTAAATGGTTCGTTGATCTTGATTTCAGTACCTTGATAGTTGACTGGACCATCACCTTTAACAGCTTTAGCAGCATGTTGGATAATGCCTTCCGTCAAGTCCATGATGTCTTGGAAGTCTGCATAAGCTTGGTAAACTTCGATAGAAGTAAATTCAGGGTTGTGAGTAGCATCCATTCCTTCGTTACGGAAGATACGGCCAATTTCATAGACGCGTTCCATACCACCCACGATAAGGCGTTTCAAGTGAAGCTCAGTCGCGATACGAAGTACCATGTCAATGTTTTGGGCATTGTGGTGGGTGATAAATGGACGGGCAGAAGCACCACCGGCTTCGTTATGAAGAACAGGTGTTTCCACTTCAAGGAAACCTTTTTGGTCAAGGTAACGACGGATTTCAGAGATGATTTTTGAACGAGTGACAAAGCGTTCAAAGCTTTCACGGTTAGAAATCAAGTCAAGGTAACGTTTACGGTAAATTGTTTCAACGTCTGTCAAACCATGGAATTTCTCTGGTAGAGGACGAAGAGCCTTAGACAAGTGTGTGATGTGAGTAGCCTTGATAGAGAGTTCTCCCATATCCGTACGCATCACTTCACCTTCGACACCAAGGAAGTCACCAAGGTCTGCTTTTTTGAAGATTTCGTAGTTTTCTTCACCGACAGCATCCTTACGAACGTAGATCTGGATTTGACCTTCACGGTCTTGAAGGTGGGCAAAACCTACTTTACCTTTACCACGTTTGGTTACCAAGCGTCCTGCGATAGTAGCTGTTTCGTTTTTATCATGTAATTGTTCTTTATCGAGGTCAGCAAATTTATCTTTTAATTCTTGTGAATTTGCAGTACGTTCAAAGCGTTTTCCAAAGGGATCGATTCCTTGTTCACGGAGCGCAGCCATTTTTTCACGGCGAACGATCTGCTGGTCATTTAGTTCTTCCATATGTTCTGTAGACATGGGATCCTCCTAGTTTTACTCAAAATTGAATACGATGAGTCATTTTTTGCGATACTCCCATTTTATCATAAATAACCAAGAAATTCACGGATAATCTTTCAAAACTAAAAAGAACTTGGCGCTAAAATCACTGAAAAGACTGGGATAAGCAAGAAATTCCAAAATCTCAGAAAAGGAAATCTGACCATGTTTATGGATTATACTTTAATCCTTGTAACTTTCATGACGTGTGCTACTTTTTATATAAGAGCAAGCTAAGCAAATCTAAAACTGAAACAATTGACGTAAAAAACATTAACAACTTGAATCTTGTCATCCATATACCTGATATGACAGAATAGTATAATTTTTAACCTTTTAGTCTTTTGATTTTTTACACCTCTTGCCAAGTTTCTTGGTCTTCTTTAAAGCGTTTTAGAAGATCGAGTCCTTCTGGTGTGATATAGCCTTCTTCTTGGGCTAGATGGATGAGTTCACTGTAGTTAGAAAGCGTCACAAGTTTGACACCTGCATCTGAGAAGTTCTGATCTGCTTTTGGCAATTGGTAACTAAAAATCGCTACAACTCCAAGTACATCTGCTCCTTCTCGCTTGGCTGCTGCTACTGCTTCAAGAACAGAACCACCTGTTGAAATAAGGTCTTCAACTACTACCATTTTTTGACCTTGAGCTATGCGACCTTCGATTTGATTACCAGCACCGTGGTCTTTTGGTTTGCTACGGATGTAGGCAAATGGCAGATTCATCTTGTCAGCAATAATAGCTCCGTGTGGAATCCCTGCTGTTGCAGTTCCTGCAATGACTTCTACCTCTGGAAAGGCTTCTTTGATAGCTTCCACAAAGCCATTTTCAATTAGGGTACGAGTTTCTGGATAGGCAAGACTTACACGGTTATCTGTGTAAATCGGCGACTTGATACCAGATGCCCAAGTGAAAGGCTCCTCTGGTTTGAGGTAAACGGCTTGAATTTTCAAGAGGTGGCTAGCGATATCTTTAGCAAGTATCATGGTATTCTCCTTTTATTTTTATAATCTATTCTTTAATTCCAGTCCTGTGTCCATTCATCCTTGATGGCATGATAAGCTGCAACAGGATCCTCAGCTTGGGTAATGGGACGTCCCACTACGATATAGTCACTACCGATTTGATAGGCATTAGCAGGTGTCATGACTCGTTTTTGATCTCCAACTGCAACACCAGCTGGACGAATCCCTGGTGTCAGACAGATAAAATCTGGATTGGTAGCCTGCTTGATGACTTCCACTTCCTGAGCCGAGCAAACGACACCATCTAATCCCGCTTCAGCTGTCTTCTTAGCATAATGAATGACAGACTCTTGCAGACTGGTTTGGATATTTTGAAACTCCTGCATCTGGGCTTCTGACGTTGATGTGAGCTGCGTTACAGCTATCAATTTTGCTTGACTTCCAAGACCTTCACGCGCAGCCTTCATCATCTCTACACCGCCAGCAGCATGAACATTGGTCATATCCACACCAAGCTGAGACAAGACCTTCATAGCTGACTTGACTGTATTGGGAATGTCATGAAGCTTGAGATCCAAAAAGACACTATGACCCAGACCTTTCAAGTAAGATACAATCTCAGGACCCGTTGCGTAATAAAGCTCCATCCCTACCTTGAGATAAAGGCTTTCTTCTGCTGGGAAAAGAGCTAAAAATTCCTTGACCGCCTCAAAACTAGGAAAATCAAGAGCAATGACTGGACGATGTTCTCGCATAGGTTTCTCCTTTTACCTTTGCTAGTGAGAGAGTCTGGCCACAAGAAGCCACGAAAAAAGGAACCTGCCAACAGCAAGGTTCCACGAAAAATGGGTAGTCTCCACCCTTTCACCGTCTAACCTTAGCTGCCTCTCTGGACTGCTTTAAAGGTTTTTTACTATTCTATTATTTCTACTAGCACTTGTCAAGTAAAAACATGGCAACTAAAGAGCTATGAAAGAAAAGGTAAACCTAGCGACGCGATGAGCGCTGGGTCGTTTGGTTTCGATTGCTCTCTTCCTCTTGTTTTTTCTGTTCTTCTTCTAAACGTTTACGTTCTTCTTCCTGTTTTTTCTCGGCTTCCTTAGCCTCTTGTTTGGCCTTTTCCTCAGCTTCCATAATTAATTTATCCGCTACAGTGTAGCTGTAAATTCCAGCTTCCATGTCAATCACACTCGGTTCTGACAATTGTGGCTTAATCTTGCTGTAATAAGGCAATTTCTTGCTCATTTCAGACAAGGGAACCAAGACTTCGTCCGAATCATTCATGGTCAATCGAATTAAATCGGAAGTCACCTTGCTGGGAGCTAGTTCCACCTTTTGGATAGCTGCCTTGAGTTCTGGGCTAATTTGAGCAAGTTCTGAGACAAAAGCCTTGATTTGTTCGCTATCATTAAAGAGAACTGATATATAAGTTTCTGGCAAACTGACCAAGCTCACAGAACTAGTCTCAAGCTGACCGCTGGAAAGAATAGGATAATGATTTTCACCAGAAACATAGTAGGCCACAATATCGTATTCTTTAACCTTGATAGTAAACTTGGTTGGAAATTGATAGACAAGTTGAGCTGATTCAACCCAATAATTAGACTTGATCCGCTCTTCATATTTTGCCTTGTCTAGCAGAAGGTTAATCGTATAATCCGAATCCTGAATGCCTGAAGCCTGTCGGATATCATCAGCCGTAGTGTGCATCGTTCCCTCAACACGGATATCCTTCATGGTCGCATAAGGACTTAGTAGGTAGGCAGAGACAATCAATAAAAGCAGACTTGGAAATAAAATCGTTAGAGCTCGCAAGATATGGAGGCCAGGAATCTTTGCTTTGGCTGCTTTTTCCTTTGGAGCCTTTTTAGCAAGATTTTTATCCTGTTCCTCCTTCTCTTTAGACCCTGATTCTTCTATCTCTTCTTCCTTTTTGTCACCCTCTGGGGCTTCTACTTTTTCTTCAGACTTTTCCTTAGCTGATTCTTCATCTTCTGGGTCCGCTTCACTCTCCGAGCCCTCCTTGTCCTCTGACTTCTCGGATTTTTCTCCCATTCGAGCTTGTCTTTCCTTTTCTTTCTCCTCAGCTAGAGCCGCCTCTTCTTCAGCCTTCTTTTTTAGATATTCTTGGTTTCGTTTCTGCCATTCTGATAACTCTTTAAATTCTTCGAGGATTTCTTTGCCCTCATTTTTCTTATCTTTTGACATTTACTTTCCTTATGATAAATCTTTTTTCAACAATTGATAAAAATCTGCTAGAGATTTCAATTCCTTAGAAGCCTTCATCTTAGCTTGGTAGTCTTCCTTGTGGCTTAGTAAGTGAGACAGCTTCTCTTCCAAACTATCCAAGGTCAAATCACTTTCTTGAAGCTCTTCTGCATAGCCTTTCTTAACAAAGTAAGCTGCGTTCTCAATCTGGTCTCCACGACTAGCTTCACGACCAAGCGGCACAATAACATGCAATTTTGCCATGGCCAAGAGCTCAAAAATCGTATTGGCACCACCTCGTGTCACAACAATATCAGCCAATTCCATCAAAGGTTGATAGAGATTGGTCACATAGTCAACACGAAAAAGATTTTGGCTCAACTCGTTCAGGCTAGAATCTCCAGTTAGATTGATAATATTGTAGCGCTCTGTCAGCTCTTTCTTATGGTCTGTCACCAATTGGTTAAAGACACGAGCGCCTGCAGAACCACCGACAAACAATACAGTTGGCAATTTTTGATTAAAGTGGGTTTGGATATCCACCAATTCATCTGGTTCTGGATTTTTTTGGTCTGAAACCTTGGTCACTGCTCCCACATGCTCAACCTTAGACAAACTTGAAGCTTGCTCAAAGGTTGAATACATCTTGGTCGCAAATTTATAAGCGATTTTATTGGCCAAGCCCATAGACAGGTCAGATTCGTGAATAAAGACAGGCACTCCTGACACACGCGCAGCGATAACAGGCGGTACTGAGACAAAGCCCCCCTTTGAAAAAAGAGCCTGTGGACGAATTCGTAACATGATAAAGAGCGATTGGACAATTCCCCACCCAACTTTAAAGATATCCAGCATATTTTGCCAAGAGAAATAACGACGCAATTTCCCAGTCGCAATGGAATGGAAGGTGACATCTAGACCCGACTTGAGGATTTCTTGGTGTTCGATGCCACGTTTATCTCCGATATAGTGGACTTCCCATCCATCTTCGATGAACTTGGGCATCAACAAAAGGTTGAGAGTAACGTGTCCCACCGTCCCCCCACCTGTAAAGACAATTTTTTTCATATTATTCATTTAACTCCGCTACTGTGTCGATAAAGAGGTCGCCACGTACTTCAAAGTTAGCATACATATCCCAGCTGGCATTGGCAGGACTGAGAAGAACCACATCTCCTTGAGTCGCAAGTTCATAGGATTTGCGGGTCGCATCTGCAATGTCAGTCGCATCCACATATGCCACACCAGCCTTGTCTGCTGCCCGTTTAACACGTTCTGCAGACTGACCGAGAATGACCATCTTCTTGAGTCCAGTAATGTCTGGAACCAATTCGTCAAACTCATTGCCACGGTCCAAACCACCTGCAATCAAGATGACCTTGCTGTTGTCAAATCCTGACAAGGCTTTTTGGGTAGCCAAGATATTGGTTGATTTACTATCATTATAGAATTTGACACCCTTGATTTCATCCACAAATTGGAGACGGTGTTTGACACCACCAAAGGCTGAAAGAGTTTCTTTGATGATCTGGTTATCTACACCACGAAGCTTAGCTACAGCAATAGTCGCAAGGGCATTTTCCACATTGTGACTACCTGGAACTCCGATTTCATTCGCTGCCATGACCACTTCCCCACGGAAGTAGAGTTGACCATCTTCCAAATAAGCTCCATCAACCTTTTCAAGTGTTGAGAATGGTACAACTGTAGCTTGTGTTTTTCTTGCCAATTCTTTTGCCAAGTCTTGGTTAAAGTTCAAAACAAGGAAATCAGCTGCTGTCATCTTGTTCTGGATATTCCGCTTGGCTGCTACATATTCCTCAAAAGAACCGTGGTAGTCGATATGAGTTGGCATGAGGTTGGTAATAACCGCAATCTCAGGATGGAATTCTTGCACACCCATGAGTTGGAAAGAAGAAAGTTCCATAACAAGAGTGTCCTCATCTGACGCAGTTTGGGCCACTTGACTAGCTGGATAGCCGATATTCCCTGATAAAAGACCATGTTGACCAGCAGCAGTCAAAACTTCCCCAATCATAGTCGTTGTGGTTGTTTTACCATTTGAACCTGTGATACCGATAATTGGCGCTTCTGAAATCAAGTAAGCCAATTCTACCTCAGTCAAGACTGGAATTCCCTTGGCCAAAGCCTTTTCAATCATGGGATTGCTGTAGGGGATACCTGGATTTTTCACCATAAGGGCAAACTCTTCATCCAAGAGTTCCAAAGGATGACCGCCTGTGATGACCTTGATCCCTTCTTCCAGCAAACTTTGGGCAGCTGGATTGTCCTCAAAAGGTTTCCCGTCATTTACTGTCACAATGGCACCCAGCTTATCCAACAAACGAGCTGCAGATTCACCAGACTTGGCCAAACCTAAAACAAGGACTTTCTTATTTTTAAATTGATCTATTACTTTCATGTCTCGAACTCCATTTCTACTCCTACTATTTTACCATTTTTATGGAAATAAAAAAGCCACAAAGTGTGTTTGTGACTCTTTCTTCTAACTGATACTCTTCGAAAATCTCTTCAAACCACGTCAGCTTCGCCTTGCCGTATATATGGTTACTGACTTCGTNNTGCGGCTAGCTTCCTAGTTTGCTTTTTGATTTTCATTGAGTATGAATCTTACCATATCATCTATTTGATAAATCGGTAACTCGAATAACTTGATCCACTTGCTCCCAAATCAGAGGATTGTGGGTCGCAATAATAATGGTTCGATTCGGATTTTTTAAAGATTCTAGGATAGAAAGTAATTCCTCAGAGTTTTTGGGGTCTAGCGAAGCGGTTGGTTCATCTGCCAGGATCAAAGGTGGATCCTTTAAAATTATCTTCGCTAGTGCAACACGTTGTGCTTCTCCTCCTGATAATTCAAAGATAGGTTGCTTTAAATCCAAATAAGAGAGGTTTACACGGTTTAGAGCTTGTTTCATCAAAGAGATTTTCTCTTTCTCTTTCAACTTTTTACCAACTAAACCCAGATTGAGATTCTCTTTGACGGTTTGGCTTTCAATTAAGCCAAAATCTTGAAATAGGTATCCTAAGTAATCTCTAAAGAAAACAGAAGGCTTGATGTCTTTAAGAGAAGTGCCATCATAGATGATTTGTCCTTTGTCATATGGCTCTAATCGTCCAATCATATTCAAGAGTGTTGTCTTACCACAGCCACTTGTACCAATTAAGGCATAAATTTTCCCACCTTCAAAATGAAGATTCGTATCTGAAAATAGCTGACGGCTTCCAAATTTTTTAGATATATTCTTTAGTTCAATCATCCTATTTTCCTTTCATAATTGTCATAGAAACACGCGATTCTTTATGAGCTTGACGGTAAAGCGTCAAAACTGCACTAGCTAGAAAGACTAATAAAGTGAGCAAGCCAATCACCAAGTCTCGACTGCTTAAAATAAAGAAACTAGCACCAAATACAAAACTGGCAAATTGGCTAACCATATACTGAGCATGTGTTTCAAAAAATCGTAAACCTGAAATTCGTTTAATCAAGATATCTCGACGGAATTGCTCGAAATATAGAAGATTGACAGAATAAAAGAGTAACAAGGAACTAGCTATCCCCACAATAGCTCCTAGGATTAAAGTTGCTGTTTCAGTTTGCACTTCATTATAACGAGTTAGATAAACACTTCTTCCTTCTTTAAGATAGGATACTTGCTCATAAATTCCAGCTTTCTTCAAGAGTTCTAGCCCACTCTCATATCCTTTGATAAAGAGTTGTTTTCCAGCATTGATAGACCAAACATATTTTGAAATGAAACTATCACCTGTAGATGTTGGAGTAAATACAACTAAAATCGGATCGGTTAAGTACTGAATGGATACTGGGCTTTCACCGTTATTATAAACAAATCGCTTTTCTCCAGTTGGAAGATAGCTAACAATCGCTCTCATTTCATACTCTAAAGGAGCACTTGCCTCCTCACTTGATTTTCCGTAATAGTTCAAACGTTCTTCAAAAACTTTCTTAAGTTCTGCTTCCTGTGAACGAAGAGATTCTGGTAATAAGAGTCCAAATTCCCCTTTTTGAAGATGAGCTAGTTTCTGTCTAGTCTCATCATTTACAGCCACATTTTCCTTGTCTAAATAACTTGGACTGACATAGAGAACATTAGCATCTGGACTATAGGTATCCAGTGTCTCTCCGTTTTCATTTTTTCCTTGAGGATTTGCAAAATGAATGAGATTATCTTTTACAAATAGAGCCTGTTCTTCTTCGATTGCTTCCTTGGCAAAGGCATACCACTTATTCTGATTTTCTGTATCATTTACTCTGTCACCTAAGCCAAAAGAAATTTGATAATAGTCTACTCTGTCATGCCATGCTTGTTTTGAAATTTCAAGTTCTTTCAATCGTTGGTAAGACGTCAAACCTGTCTTAACAGCGTAGCCCACTGTAAAGACAGCAACCAACTGACACAATAGGGTTAAAATCATCAAGCGTTTGAGGGGTAATCTTCCCTTAATAACGGGAACTAATGCTTTGTAACTCAAACTCATTAGATAAAGAAGCATTAGTAAAATTGAAATACCCAATAAAAACAACAGATAGAAACTAATCCCAAAACCATAGGTGGCTAACAAGATAGGATAAAACAAACCTTGACTAAAAAGAACGACTCCCCCACCTAGGAAGGAAAGGAGGGCTGATAGAAGGAGCCACTTAATATCAGTAGATAAAGAATGCCCCATAATGGATAAGAGAGTCTGACCAGAAAAGAGTTTTATACCTGCTGCTCTCATTTCCTTAATCCGAGTGATAATCACTAAAGCAAAGAAAGATAAGCCAAATATTGCTAAACTAATTAAAATAAGGGGATTTAGTAACATTCGAAAAGCAAGAGAATAGGGAGGTGTCTTTCGGTCAGCAATTGCTTTATAACCCAAATCTCCTAATTTATCGGCAAGCTTTTCTTTCGTCAAGGAGCCTGACAAAAGGAGATAACTATTTAGCGGATCACTACGTTCACGACTTTCTTGACTAGCTTCTTGGAATTCTTTTGGTAAAGTTCCCTGACCATAAGTTGCATAAGTAAAGTGAGTCGTCCCATCCTTACTCGGCTCTACAATTCTTCTAGCTATTAAACTCTGTTCTGAGTTTACAAAATTCTCCAATTCCTGTTCAAATACCTCACGAGTCGGTTCCTGAGCCTCTTTTTTGACACGAAGTAAGGAAACGGAATCATAGCTTGCATATAAATATTGTGGCGCACGTAAGACAATAATCCAAGCAAGGAAGAAGCTGAGAAAAAAAGTTGATAATAATATGAATAGTTTCTTCATAGTAGACTCCTTGTATAAGAGAATAACCCTATAGAAAAAGATTTTATCTTTTATAAATTCTTAGAATTATTTTCCTAGTTTAATCCATCACACCCTGAGCACCAAGACAACAATACTCTTCAAAAATCTCTTCAAACCNNTTTTCATTGAGTATAAATTTAATCCTTTCTTATTTTGAAATCGGTTTCTTATAACTTAAGTATATCACTTTCTATCTAATCTATCAACATATTTTACTAAGATATTATCAGTAATGAAGTTTTACAACTTCCTAAAAAATAGATGTCATTAACGAATTTTATTCCAGTTTTTCCCATTCATATTATCCAAGCAAAAGAGATGATGTTATAGTAAAAAACAATTCAAACTATTGTAAAATTCCTACCAAAAAAAGAGAGCCGAAACTCTCTTTTTTATCTTCTTTTACTTTTTTTGACTGGCATGAGTGTGATGTCTCTCACACTAAAGTAAGCTAGGATTAACATGGCTATTGCTAGGAATATTTCTGTTGGTAATTGAAAAATTTTCAGAAAAGATAGAGCCAACAAAATTAAGAGTGCCACTAAAATACATACCATAGCGACGATATTGACTGTCCCTTTAATGCTTTCTGGTGTCGCAAATACATAGAGTAGGAGCAGTAAAATCCCTAGGACTAAATAGACCATCTTTCTCTCTTTCTAGCTCTTATTCAGCTGATTTTTTCTTCTTGTTAGCTTTCTCACGCTCTGCCTTGTTAAGGATTTGTTTACGCAAACGGATAGACTCAGGCGTTACTTCCATGTACTCATCGTCGTTCAAGAACTCAAGAGACTCTTCAAGTGTCAAGATACGAGGTGTCTTGATAACAGCTGTTTGGTCCTTAGTAGCTGAACGGACGTTGGTCATTTGTTTTGCCTTAGTGATGTTAACTGTCAAGTCATTTTCACGAGAGTTTTCACCGATAATCATTCCTTCATAAACCTCAGTACCTGGGTTGACAAAGATCGTACCACGTTCTTCGATAGACATGATTGAGTAAGTTGTAGCCTTACCAGCATCGATAGAAACAAGGGCACCACGGTGACGACCACCAATTTCGCCTGGAATCAATGGCAAGTATTGGTCGAAGGTATGGTTCATGATACCGTAACCACGAGTCATTGACAAGAACTCAGTTGAGTATCCAATCAAACCACGCGCAGGAACAAGGAAGACCAAGCGAGTTTGACCATTACCAGTTGAAATCATATCCAACATTTCACCCTTACGTTCAGAAAGGCTTTGGATTACAGACCCTTGGTATTCTTCTGGAGTATCGATTTGAACACGTTCAAATGGCTCACATTTAACACCATCAATTTCTTTTACGATAACCTCTGGACGAGATACTTGAAGTTCATATCCCTCACGGCGCATTGTTTCGATAAGGATTGACAAGTGCAATTCTCCACGTCCTGAAACAGTCCATTTATCTGGTGAATCAGTTGGGTCAACACGGAGGGAAACGTCTGTTTGCAATTCTGCCTGTAAACGTTCTTCCACCTTACGAGAAGTTACCCATTTACCTTCTTTACCAGCAAATGGTGAGTTGTTAACCAAGAAAGTCATTTGAAGAGTTGGCTCATCGATGTGTAGGATTGGAAGAGCTTCAACTGCGTCTGTCGGAGTAATGGTTTCACCGACAAAGATATCTTCCATACCAGAAACGGCAATCAAGTCACCTGCTTTGGCTTCTTGGATTTCACGACGTTCCAAACCAAAGAAACCGAAGAGTTTTGTAACACGGAAGTTTTTAGTTGTGCCGTCAAGTTTAGAAAGGGTAACTTGGTCCCCAACCTTAACAGTACCACGGAAGACACGACCGATACCGATACGGCCAACAAAGTCGTTGTAGTCCAAAAGTGACACTTGGAACTGCAAAGGCTCATCTGAGTTATCTACTGGAGCTGGGATGTGGTCGATAATCGTGTCAAAGATTGGTGCCATAGTAGCTTCTTGGTCAGCTGGATCATCTGACAATGAAGAAGTTCCGTTGATCGCTGAAGCATACACCACTGGGAAGTCAAGCTGGTCATCATCTGCACCAAGCTCGATGAAAAGTTCCAAGACTTCGTCCACTACTTCTGCTGGACGAGCTGATGGCTTATCGATTTTGTTAACAACCACGATTGGGACAAGGTCTTGTTCCAAAGCTTTTTTCAATACGAAACGAGTCTGTGGCATTGTTCCTTCGTAAGCATCTACGACCAAGACAACACCGTCAACCATTTTCATGATACGCTCAACTTCTCCACCGAAGTCCGCGTGTCCTGGTGTGTCCATGATATTGATCCGAGTTCCGTTATAGGCAACGGCTGTATTTTTAGCAAGAATGGTAATTCCACGCTCTTTTTCGATATCATTTGAGTCCATAGCACGCTCAGCCAATTCAGTACGTGCATCAAGCGTTTCTGATTGTTTCAATAATTCGTCAACGAGGGTTGTTTTACCGTGGTCAACGTGGGCGATAATCGCAATGTTACGGATATCTTCTCTTAATTTTGTCATGATTTCCTCTATAATATTCAAAATTTATTTTCTAACTGAACGATTATACCATAATTTCAAGTAAATAACATAATTCAAGCAAGTGTAAATGTTTTCACTCCGCTTTTCTTTTCACGTCAAGCCTTTTCAAAGCAAGCGACTTATGATAAGATAGGCACAGTATGCGTTTAGATAATTTATTAGCCCAAGAAAAAATCAGTCGAAAGGCTATGAAACAAGCCTTACTCAAAGGGGACATTCTCGTCAATGGTTGCCCAGCCCGCTCCCTAGCACAGAATATCGATACAGGTCTACAAGAACTCCTTTTTCAGGGCCGAATCATTCAAGGCTATGAGCACAGCTATCTGATGCTTCATAAACCTACTGGTATCGTGACAGCCAATAAAGACAAGGAACTTCCAACCGTCATGGACCTCCTTCTGCCTGACATCCAGTCTGACAAGCTCTATGCCGTCGGCCGACTGGACCGAGATACAACTGGTCTCCTCCTCTTGACCGATAACGGTCCCTTAGGCTTTCAGCTCCTCCATCCCCAATATCATGTCGATAAGACTTATCGAGTTGAGGTTAATGGACTTCTGACACCTGACCATATCCAAGCCTTTCAAAAGGGAATTGTCTTTTTAGATGGCACTATCTGTAAACCTGCAAGATTAGAGATTCTATCAGCAAGTCCTTCCCACAGCCAAGCCTCCATCACCATTTCAGAGGGGAAATTTCATCAGGTCAAGAAAATGTTCCTCTCGGGTGGTGTTAAGGTGACCTCCCTCAAACGAGTTCAATTCGGTGATTTTACATTAGACACAGAACTAACAGAAGGCCATTACCGTCCTTTGAATCCAGAGGAATTGGAAATCATTAAAAATCACTTAGAGAAAAGTGGATAAAAGAAAAAAGCTTTATGTTTAAAGCTTTTTGTTTATTGCTTATCTAAAAAATACTGCGACGGCTACAATCCAGTTAAGTACAGAAACCACAAGTCCTACGATGTTGAGAATTTTTTCTGTTTTATAGTCTAGTCCAGATTCTTTTTGGTATGAAAAAGCCAAGACCAATCCTATGATCCCCAAAATCAGACCTACAATTGGAAATAGCAAACCGAGCACAATAGATAGGATACCTAAAACAAGAGAGTGTTTTTTCTTTTCTTGCATTTTTTAAAAACTCCTTAAAATGATTATTAATTTAGTATATTAGACCGACTATATCAACTTTTTACAGAATATTAACTAGTCTTCACTTTCCCTTTCCAAGAATCCAAGCCATAAGAAAGGATATAAATCTCAGAAAAACCTTGTTTTTTCAAGTAAAGGGTCGCATTTGTGACACGTTGCGCACGTTGGTTTTCGTAGAGAAGGACAGGTTTATCCTTACGAAGGGCTGCAAGACTAGTCTTCAACTGACTTGAAGGAATATTGCGGGCCCCAAGGATATGTTTTCTGTGGAATTCTGCTGGGTCGCGCAAATCAATCAATTGACCCGTACGAATCAAGGCTTCAAACTCCTCATTGTCTACAATTTTAGCCGCACGGCGAATACGAAGATAGTTAAAGCCCATCCACGCCAACATTGCTAGTATAAGTGCCCACAAAATCCAAGTAACCATTAGTTCTTTTCTCCATTTTTCTCAATATAATCCAATTCTACCTTGTGCTCTCTGCGTAGAACCGCTTCCGCTTCCAGATAATCCAGTTTGTCCATCAGCCCTGCATCGTAAATCCGAGAGAGTTCCAACTTCATCAGCTCAATATCATATAAGCGTTTTCCCATGTAAACAATAATACCAAATCGTTTGAGGAATTGCTGCACATCATAGAATGTTTTCATAAGACTCATTCTAGCAAAATTTTGTGTTTTTTTCAAGAAGAGACTTACACAAAGCTCCTGATTTTCCTATCTTCTTTGGCGATTCTGACGCAAGTGTGGTACAATAAAAACATGAGAATTCAACAATTACACTATATTATCAAAATCGTCGAAACCGGCTCCATGAATGAGGCAGCCAAACAGCTCTTTATCACCCAACCGAGTCTTTCCAATGCCGTGAGAGATTTGGAAAATGAAATGGGCATTGAAATCTTTATCCGCAATCCCAAGGGTATCACCTTGACCCGTGATGGGATGGAGTTTCTCTCTTATGCCCGTCAGGTTGTCGAGCAAACTCAGCTTCTGGAAGAACGCTATAAAAATCCTGTCGCCCACCGCGAACTCTTTAGCGTTTCCTCCCAGCACTATGCCTTTGTAGTCAACGCTTTTGTCTCTCTGCTCAAGAAAAGTGATATGGAGAAATACGAGCTCTTCCTTCGTGAAACTCGGACTTGGGAGATTATCGACGACGTCAAGAACTTCCGTAGTGAGGTCGGTGTCCTCTTCTTAAACAGCTACAACCGTGATGTTTTAACCAAAATGCTGGATGACAACCACCTGCTGGCTCACCATCTCTTCACAGCCCAGCCCCATATCTTTGTCAGCAAGACCAATCCTCTGGCAAAGAAAGACAAGGTCAAACTGTCTGATTTGGAGAATTTCCCTTACCTCAGCTATGACCAAGGAACTCACAACTCCTTCTACTTTTCAGAAGAAATTCTTTCTCAAGAGCATCACAAGAAATCCATCGTAGTCAGTGACCGTGCCACCCTTTTTAATCTCTTGATTGGTTTGGATGGTTATACTATTGCGACAGGGATTTTGAACAGCAACCTCAACGGAGACAATATCGTTTCTATCCCACTGGATATTGATGACCCAATTGAACTGGTCTATATCCAGCATGAGAAAACCAGCCTATCTAAGATGGGCGAACGCTTTATCGACTATCTACTAGAAGAAGTCCAGTTTGATAGTTGATAAATGATAAGAACCAATATGTAGGCTAGCAACAACCTGCATATTGGTTCTTTTTACTTATAATTAAAAGTCTCCCCTGCCAACTTATCAGCTAGCTTAGGAAAGAGGGTATAAAACTTATGGGCTAGGTTCAACAACATCGGTAGATTGAGTTCTCGTTTGTTTTTTCCTATAATCTTGACAATCTTTTTAGCCACTGCATCTGACTCTAGCAGGAAGCGTTCAACCGACTTAAGATAGGTACCATCTGGGTCGGCTTGGTCAAAAAATCCTGTTCGGATTGGTCCTGGATTAACCGTCGTTACATAAACACCATAGGACATGAGTTCGAGGCGCAGAGCATTTGAAAAACCAATGGCCGCAAACTTGGTCGCTGAGTAGAGACTAGACTTGCCAGTAGCGATCAAACCTGCCATGCTAACAATATTGATGATATGGCCTTTTCGACTTTCCTTCATTCGAGCCGCAAGGCGACGAGACAGATTCATTAGGGCAAAGGTATTGACCTCGAACATCTGATGAATATCTTGGTCGGAAATCTGGTCAAATTCCTCAAAAATCCCGTAACCAGCGTTGTTAATCAAGACATCAATCTTGCCATAGCGGAGATAGAGGTCAGTTACCAGAGTTTCTAAGGCTGAATCATCGGTAATATCGATTTCAATCAATTCTGCACAGGGATGATTTCTGTAGATTTGGACTAATTTTTCCTTATTTCGACCAAGCAAGATGAGTTGGTCATTGGGCAGGAGTTTGACCATTTCTTGGGCTAGACCACCGCTAGCTCCGGTAATGAGAATAGTAGACATACTTATCCTTTCTCAAGCTTTTAGATTTCCACTTCTTCCAAGTCTTTGACCACATGGACATTTTCAAAAACACTAGCAGCGTCTTTCTTGAGTTTGCTGATATCTTTTGAGAGAAAACGGGCACTGATATGGTTGAGCAAGAGGCGTTTGGCACCTGCTTCTACCGCTACTTGTGCAGCTTGCATGTTAGTAGAGTGGCCATGGTTACGAGCAATTTTTTCATCACCCTTGCCATAAGTGGATTCATGGACAAGGACATCGGCATTAACAGCCAGACGCACACTGGCACTAGTTTTTCGGGTGTCACCAAGAATAGTGATAATCTTACCTGGACGTGGCGCTGAGATATAGTCAGCTGCCTTGATTTCAGTCCCATCTTCGAGAACAACGTTCTGACCGTTTTTGATTTTTCCAAAAAGTGGGCCAAATGGGACGCCAGCAGCCTTGAGCTTTTCAGCATCCAGCGTTCCTTCCAAGTCCTTTTGAATGACACGATAGCCAACACAGAAAATAGTATGATCCAGCTCCTCTGCATACACCGTGAATTTATCGGTTTCAAGGATTTTTCCTAAAGAATCTTGGTCAAACTCATGAAAATGAATACGGTAAGGCAGGCGCGAACCGGACACACGAAGACTGGTTAAGACAAAGGACTTAATCCCTTGCGGTCCATAGATTTCCAAATCTGTCTGCTCTTCATTGGCCTGAAAGGCACGGCTAGAAAGGAAACCTGGCAGACCAAAAATGTGGTCTCCATGCAAGTGAGTGATAAAGATTTTGCTGACCTTACGTGGTCTAATTGTGGTTTCCAGAATGCGATTTTGCGTACCTTCTCCACAGTCAAAGAGCCAGACTTCGTTAATCTCGTCCAAAAGTTTCAGGGCGAGACTTGAAACGTTGCGGGCTTTAGAGGGCTGGCCAGCCCCCGTTCCTAAAAATTGAATATCCATTCGATACTTCCTAATTAATCAATATATAACATGGCTGTGCGGTTTTCCGATCGGAAATAGCGCTTGCCAGAAAAAGCAGTAGCTTCTTGTAATAGCTCCTCTTGGCTGTATCCTTTAAGACGCTTGCGACCATCAGCCAAGCTTTCCAAATCAGTCAAAGCTGTTAGACTCTCCATGCTAACAACTTCCTCATCTCCAACAGCCTTCATGTAAATCTTGCCAGACTCCTCAAAGACCAGTTGATGGGGGAAAATTTGCGCAATTTCAAAAAGCAAGTCATCTGAGATTACCTTTTCATTTTCAGAGAAAATCCGACCCAGACCCTCACTCTCATAGCAAAAACCAAAGGATTTACCAGACAGGTTAAGGCGAATAAAAGGTTTGTTTTCAAGAGTGAAACTAGGTTCAGCATTGTAGAGATTCAGTTCCTGACTGACTTCTGCAAAATAATCCGTCGCAGCTTGAGGACTCTTTTTTTGATATAGTTCTGCAAAGTAAGCATTGACCACGCTGGGCGGAGGGGCGATAAGTGCCAACTGCTCCTGCTCTGTCTTGCCAGCTAGAAGCTGATCCAGATAGACCTTATCCAGACTTGTATAGCCCCCATATTTTAGAGCCAACGTTTTAATATCAGTCATAAAATTCCTCTAACCTCCATTTATTTTTCTCGGAAATGTAGCCTCTAATCACTTCGCCGTCTTCCTGATAATCACGTTCTTCCAGAATCGCAACACTTTCTAAATCATGAATCTTGTAGGACTTTGAAAAAGGCACGCGCAGAGTAAAAGATTCAAAAATATCCTTGATTTTCTCTAAAAATAGTGCCTGCAAATTCTCACGACTATCCTCAGACTTGGCAGAAATGAGGGCATAAGGTGTTTGGGTAGGTGTAAAGTCCTCCACCAAATCCGCTTTATTATAAAGGGTCAGGCGAGGAATATCTTCCATGTCTAAGTCTTTCATGATGGAAAGAACTGTTTTTTCATGTTCCTCATGGTAAGGATTGCTTGCATCGATAACATGAATCAGAAGGTCTACATGCTTGCTTTCTTCCAAGGTTGACTTGAAACTGGACACCAACTCTGTAGGTAAATCCTGTATAAAGCCCACGGTATCTGTCAAAGTTACTTGGAGATTGCCCCCCAGATGGATACTCTTAGTCGTCGCGTCCAGAGTCGCAAAGAGCTCGTCAGCCTCATACTGGGTCTTACTGGTCAAGGTGTTCATGATAGTTGACTTCCCTGCATTGGTGTAACCAATCAGACCAATCTTAAAGATGCTAGACTCCAGACGTTTTTCTCTGACAGTCGCCCGATTTTTCTCAACCACCTTGAGCTGGCGCTCAATATCCGTGATTTGATTGCGAACACTACGACGGTTCAGCTCCAGCTGACTTTCACCAGGTCCACGGGAACCAATTCCCCCAGCCTGACGGCTGAGCATAATTCCCTGACCAACCAAGCGAGGCAAGAGATATTTGAGCTGAGCTAGGTGGACTTGGAGCTTGCCTTCGTGGCTTCGAGCCCGCATGGCAAAGATATCCAAAATCAACTGCATACGGTCAATGACCTTAACACCCAGAACTTCTTCTAAATTGACATTTTGCCGTGGAGTCAGACGGTTGTTGACAATGACAGTGGTAATTTCTTCTGCATCCACCATGAGCGCAATTTCTTCTAACTTTCCAGAGCCAACAAAGGTCTTGGAATCATATTTTTCACGTTTTTGTCTGTAGCTATCTACAACGACTGCCCCTGCCGTCTTGGCTAAACTAGCCAATTCTTCCATGGAGAGGTCAAAATTGTCCATGCCCTGCAATTCTACACCAATCAGCAGAACCCGTTCCTCTTTTTTCTCCGTATCAATCATCTAAAAACTCCTCTATCTGGCTTAAAATGCGGTCTTGCACACCAGCTTCTCCAATCTGATAAAAGGTGACCTGCATGCGATTACGGAACCAGGTCAACTGACGCTTGGCAAAACGACGGGTAGCCTGTTTGAGACTCTCACTAGCTTCCTCCAAGGTCTGCTCTCCGCGGAAATAAGGAAAGAGTTCCTTGTAGCCAATGCCCTTAGCAGCCTGCACATCAGGGTAATGATCAAAAAGCCACTTAGCCTCATCCAAAAGACCAGCTTCAAACATCAAATCGACTCGATGGTTGATACGCTCATAAAGTTGACTACGTTCATCATCCAAGCAGATAATCAATGGTTCATACAAGGTCTCTTGATTTTCCAAATCCCGACCAAAATGGGCGATTTCCAAGGCACGCATAGCACGACGACGATTAAACTGGGGAATCTCAAGGCCCGCTTGCGCCACAAGATGAGCTAATTCCTCATCTGAATATGGCTCCAAACTAGCTCGATAGTCCAAAATCTCCTCATGGGGAGTCTCCCCACCCAGGTGATAACCTTCTAGCAAGCTCTGGATATAAAGTCCAGTACCACCAGCAATAATAGCTAGCTTGCCACGACTGTGAATGTCCTCAATAGCCATCTTAGCTTCTGAAACAAAATCAAAAGCCGAGTAAGACTCGGTTACCTCTCTAACATCGATTAAATGATGAGGAACAGCTGCCTGCTCTTCTGGACTAGCCTTAGCCGTCCCAATATCAAGTCCTCGATAGACTTGCTGGCTATCTCCACTAACCACTTCGCCATTAAAACGCTTGGCCACTTCAATGGCAAGGGCTGTTTTTCCAACAGCAGTCGGTCCAACAATCACAATTATTTTTGTTTTCATCTTTTTTCCTTGAAAAATTCCCATTTTTTCGTTACTATTATTATAACACAAAAAGGTCAGTCAGGAAAATGTGACCTCTTGAGGAGGCTGGCTGATTGAGAATATAAAGGAGGAAGACTCATGGCTAAAGGATTCGCTAAAGGTCTTGTAACAGGTGTCGCAGGAACTGTCGCTGCACTTGCAGGCGCGGTATACGCATTTAAAAAGAAAGTAATCGAACCAGAAGAGCAAAAAGCAGCTTTCATCGAAGAAAACCGTAAAAAAGCAGCTCGCCGCCGCGTATCACGTTAAAAAACAAAAGAAGTTGGGATTCATTGTCTCAACTTCTTTTTTCTATTCTTTTATATAGCTAGGTCAAACTTCAACTGTGGCTTAACGGGGTCATAATCCACCAAGTCAAAATCTTCTGCTTTAATATCAAAGAAATTAGTCCCATCAGGAACATTCAAAACCAAGCGAGGTTGGCAGTCAGACGGCTCCCGACGAAGCAATTCCTGAGCTTGTTCAAATTGATTATCATAGATATGGAGGTTGTTGATAAAGTAGAAGAACTTCCCAACCTTCCAGCCAAAATGCTTGGCAATCATCATCTGCAAAGCCACATACTGCATAGCATTGATGTGGTGGGCCACTAGCATATCATTGGAGCGCTGGGTCAAAGTCGCATCTAGGTAGATTTCTCCATCTACACGGCGGACATCAAACATGGTCTGAAAGGCACATGGGAGTAGCCCATCTGTTTCTTCGAAAGCTTGGTAATCCCAGAGTGATATGATATTGCGGCGGTTCCAAGGATTGGCTGCCAACTGTTTGAGAAGCTTATTGATGATATCGTGTTTCTTAACAACGGCACCATAACGTTCCCCAATGGTCCCTGTATCTCCCACTTCCCAGTCATTCCAGTAGTGAACATTGTACTTGCTATTTAGCACTTCTAGGCTATTAGACTGGTCTTGGTAAATCCAAAGTACTTCCTTGATAGCTGATTTAATGGCAATAGGACGCAAGGTTGTGATAGGAAATTCTCCTTTTACCAAGTCATACTCTGCAAAGGCACCCGTTACATACTTGGAGTTGGCAACAGTCCCATCCTTGTACTTGGGACGCGCCTGCTCTGAAAAGACACCGTCTTTGAGGATTCGTTCAATATTTTCTTTAAAGATTGTATCTGCTTTTGTCATTTCGTTTCACCTCATTCATTGTCCTAACTAGTATAGCATAAAAAAGAAAAGAGGAACATTACTAACTCTAGGTTAGTATTTTTCCTCTTTTATTATTTTATTGCAATACAAGTGATGCTGCTCCGATAACTCCAGCGTCATTTCCTAGAGTTGCAAGAGCCAATTTAGTGGATGTGCGTACTTGTGGGAAGCTATTTTCGTCGTAGACTTTTTGAACACCTTGTAGAAGGAATTCTCCTGCAGCTGACACACCGCCACCGATAACGATTGTTGATGGGTTTAGGATTGAACCGATGTTGGCACAAGCGATTCCCAAGTAACGTGAGAAATTACGGTAAACGATCAAAGCAAGGTCGTCTCCTTCTTTTGCCAAATCAAAGACAGTCTTAGCAGTTACTTCTTCTCCGTTATCGATCAAGCGTTTCAAGGCTGCATCGCCTTCGTATTCATCGGCATAGCGACGAGTCAAGTTGACAATCCCTGTTGCTGAAGCAACTGTCTCAAGGCAACCTTTCTTACCGCAAGTACATGCGATTGGTTGGTCAAAGTCAACAGTGATGTGACCAAGCTCACCTGCTGCACCAGCAACACCGTGAAGCAGTTTACCTTCAGCGACGATACCGCCACCAACACCAGTACCGAGTGTCATAAAGACAACATCTGGTTGGTTATCTCCAGCACCCATCCAACGTTCACCAAGAGCTGCTACGTTGGCATCATTATCGATGAAGAATGGAATGCCCAAGGCTTTTTCAATTTTCTCTTTAATTGGTTGAAGGGTTTTCCAGTTCAAATTGTAGGCACCAATAACAGTCCCGTTTTCACGGTCAACCACACCTGGTGATCCCATTCCAATACCTTGGAAGTCCGCGGCTACCAATCCAAGCAAGTCCAAACGGTGTTGAATAGACTCAATCATATCATCTACGATATGACTTCCCTCATCCAAAATATTAGTCTTGATAGACCATTTTTCTTGGATTTCTCCTGCTGTTGTTAAGATTGCAAATTTGATAGAAGTTCCACCAAGGTCAATCCCAATAATCTTTTGACTCATCATATTCTCCTTTTTCATTGTATAGTAATTGAAAATGCTTACAGTACTAGTATAACAAAATTCAGTCATTTATGCAAAGGTTTGCATTAACTTTCTAAATTTTATCTGATTTATGGTTTCCAGAGACCTGAGGCATCTACATAGTAACGGCCTCCATCAACTCGCTCATTTTTAGCCATTTTACCATCTGATTTCAAATAGTAATTGCCTTGCCATGCATTGCGAGCATAAGAACCATCAGATTTCAAATAATACCAAGCTTGATAAGAAGAGTCATAAACCCACTCACCTTGTGCCATTTTACCGTTTGATTTAAGGTAATAAGCCCCTTGCCATGCATTTTTTGCATAAGAACCATCTGATTTCAAATAATACCAAGCTTGATAGGATGAATCATAAATCCATTCGCTCTGGGCCATTTTCCCGTCTGCTTTCAGGTAATAGCTTCCCTGCCATGCATTTTTCACTGGATTGCCATTTCCATCAAAGTAATACCAAGTACCATCCTGCTTAACCCAGCCACTTGTTGTTGCTGAACTTGTATCAGTTTGGGTTGTAGTCTCTTGTTTTGCTTTAAAGGCACCCTTAGGGGCATTTTTCAATTCACAAGCCACACCATCATGATCGCGGTCTAACCTGGCAGAATACCCAGGTTCTCCCTTGTGAATATCTGCGTATCCATTCGCCCAAGCTTCTTTACAACTAGAAAAATGAATATTTTCCTCTGCTAAAACTGGTTGTGAAAATAAGGCTAAAACTGACAACGTCGCCAAACTCATTTTAAAAAATAGACGTTTGTTCATTACTTTCTCCTATAGGAATGTTATCGATTTCAATATTATTTTATCAAACTTATTTCAGCAATTCAAGGAAACTTCTGGTATTTTCTACAAACTCCTTTGGTTTTTCCTTATTCAAGACATGAGAGCCGTCTGGGATAATCTGAAATTGGGATTCTGATATTAGTTTATGAAGACTTCTCATAGAACTAAGATTCGGTTTATCTTTGCTGCCACAAATTAGTAAGGTTGGATAGGGGCAAATCCCTGCTATATCCGTTAAATCAAGTGTCTTCAATTCTTTGGAAATACCTATTATAAAAGTCTTGTCTGCCCCCTGTTTTTCAAATAGTCTTTTGGGAAGTAGTTTAAAAATCAGCAACTGAAGATAAAATAGGATATTCCCTGCTAATTTAAGCGGGCATCCTGATAAAACCAAAGCTCGAAGATTTGGTAAATCGTAACTGGAAAGTTCTAGTGCCAGGGCAGCACCTAAGGACAATCCAATCAAAACAAAAGGTTCTATCTCTTGAGCTAGTTGCTGATAAACTCGCTCCTTGGCTTTTTGATAGCTGCCAACTCCAGAAGGAAATAACTCGATAGCCTCAGAAGAATAATCTGTCAGTAGATTCCGAACTTCTTTCCAACTCTCTCCGGACTGCCCTAACCCATGCAAAAATATCAGTTTCATCTAATTCTCCTCAAGTCTTAGTTCATACAAGCCTCTCACTGCATTACAGCCATATATAGCCTCAACTTGGGCTAAGTCTGTCAAGGTCAAGACTTTCTCTTCTACTTGTCCTGTTTCTAGTAAATACTGACGGTAAATTCCTGGCAAGATACCAAGTCTGATAGGCGGTGTGTAGAGTTTTCCAGCGATTTTCAGAACCAAATTTCCAATAGAGGTTTCAAGTAGCTCTCCTGACTTATTGTGGTATATCTTCTCTTGTTCCCCTAGGCTCAAATGCGGTCGGTGGCTTGTTTTAAAATAGGTAAATGCTTGTTGCAAATTGGCTTCCTGCAGGCAGAGTTGGGCATGGCAGAAGGTTGGACTGAGAGGTTCCAATACTTGACGATCGACTTCTATCTCTCCAGACTTGCTAAGGCTAATTCGCAAGCGGTAGTCTTGATCAATGTCACAATCCTGACACTCTTCCTCTATCTTTTGTTTCAAGTTTTCTGAATCAAATGGAAAGGCAAAATACCGACTAGCTTTTCTCAGTCTTTCCAGATGTTGTTCTTCAAACAGCAGTTGTTTTTGGCTGATTTTTCCAGTTGTAATTATTTGGAAAAGAGCTTGTTTCCGATAAAGCACAGCAGCCTTTTGATGAACCTCACGATATTCAGATTCCCAAGTGCTATCCCATGTAATACCTCCGCCAACTCCATAGATGGCTTGACCTTTGTGAAGTTGAATAGTACGGATAGCAACATTAAAAATCCGTCGTCCATTTGGAAGCAAGAGACCAATCGTTCCACAGTAGACTCCGCGCGGTTGTGGCTCCAAGTCCTTGATAATCTCCATAGTCGCAATTTTCGGTGCGCCCGTTATGGATCCACAAGGAAAGAGAGAGCGAAAAATTTCAACAAGGTCCACATCCTCTCGCAATTGACTCTTGATGGTCGAAGTCATCTGCCAAACCGTTGAATACTGTTCTACTTGGCAAAGACGCTCCACGTGCTCACTCCCCACCTCAGAAATACGATTCATATCGTTGCGCAAGAGGTCCACAATCATCATGTTTTCAGAGCGATTTTTGGGATCCTGCTCCAGCCAACTAGCCTGTTCAAGATCTTCTTGGTCAGTTACCCCACGCTGAGTCGTTCCCTTCATTGGGCGCGTTGTCAACTCGCGGTCATTCTGCTCAAAAAAGAGCTCTGGACTCATGGAAATCACTGCCATCTCGTCATGTTCCACATAGGCATTGTAGCCCGCCTCCTGCTCTACCACCATACGATTGTAGATAGCAAAAGGATTGGCAGACAACTCCTGCTTGAGTTGGACAGTGTAGTTGACCTGATAGGTGTCTCCCTGCCGCAAATGATAGTGAATCTGGGCAATCGCCTTTTCATAGTCTGTTGCAGACGTTACTTCCTGCCAATTTGAAGGCAAATCAACCTCATCATAAATCAGAGGAATAGGGGATGTTTCTACCCTATCATGAACGGTAAAATATAGCAGATACTCTGCCAGTAAAGGAGCTTTATGAACTGCTAATTTCTCCTCAAAAGCAGGTGCAGCCTCATAGCTGACATAACCCACCACATAGTAGCCATGCTCTTGGTAGCTTTCCACTTGTGCCAGCAAGGCTGTTACTTCCGCTAAATCTCTCGTTTTTAACTCTTTGATAGGCTGGGTAAAGATGTATCTCTCCCCCAAAGCCCTAAAATCAATCACTGTTTTTCTATGCATAGCTTAAGTATAGCATAAAAAGGCAGATACAGACAAAGCTGATCTACCTTTTTACGATTTTATTCATCCCTATGCTTGTGGTGCAGTAAATAGATCACCAGAGAAACCGTCTGTGTTTTTAAGTAATGCTTTGTACACTTTAGCTTTAAGATTTACAGTATTTGTATATTTGTCTTTAATTTTAGGGTCATTTAACTCCTGTAAATCTTTAGTCACAGCTGCATTGAATAATGCTTGTAGTCTACTATATGAAGAGATGTTTTCACCGTCAATATTAATTTCTGTGAATCCTCTTTGAGCTTTTGTAAGAACTTCCTCATACCAAGTTTTTTTCCAGTCTTCAAGAGTTTTAAATTTACCACCAGAAACTTTATCAATAATAAATTTATCACTTAGAGTTTGACTTGCTTTATTGGCTTCGGATTTATATTTATTAGAAACATATCCGATGAATCCATTTTCGTATCCGAAATATCCCCACATACGAAATGCATTATGTTTAAATGATGCAGCCCCAGGAGCACCATCACTGGTATTACCACCATAGATACCAGTCATCATATTTATATTCACATAAGCAGTTCTAAAATCAGATGGATCGTATGTGTTATTTCCAGGAGCACCATGTTTGGTAATGAAATTATTATCAATTAAATCATTAATGTTATTTAATTGAAGTGCTTTCTCAGTGTCATTTAAATCGCGAATTTTGTCAAACTGGTGAGGTTGTCCGTCCTTACGCATTTGTTTATCCATTTTCTTGAACCAGCTATCATTGTTACCTTGTAATTTTGGTAAGACAGCTTCAGCTTCAAGAGAATCTAACATCATCAGAGCTTCATTATAGTTCTTCATATATTTATCAATAGCTTCTCGTGATTGAAGCTTATTAGGGTTATAGTTGTACCATTGATTACCATCATTTGAACGTTCAAATGCCATATTTAATCCAAGTGCGCCGTATTCACCTTGGTGTCCATGTTCTGCTGGGGACTGTAACATGCCTTGAGCAAAGGCTTCTAAGAATGTTCCTTCACGATGCGTGTATCCTCCATAGTAAGCTACGCGGTCATTTATATGAGTAGTCTCATGCGTAAATGCAGACGCACCATATTCACTAATCATATCAGACATAACAAATACAACTTTAGCTCGAGTATCATTCTTGTCATCATAATATGTAGCATATGCCCCAGCAACAGCTCCATTAGGACCGTAATGCTCACCGACAGGACCATAAAGCTCACGAGTAGGTGGATAAATGCCTGTTCCATCTTCGAACTTACCATATTTATCCATCCATTGCCCCCATTTATGACCCCAAACTTGGTAACCTTCCCATACTGGAGTTACAATATCTTTGACAAGCTTATTTTTTACCGCATCTGTTGCTAAACGATACCAGAAATCAAGATAGTTAATTTGTCTGTCTGCAGCCAAATTAATATTATCCTTCCACTTATCCAGTGTGGTATTGTATTTATTAGCAGTCCCAAATGATATAGTATTGTAGGTCGATATCAAGAATGCTTGGGTTTGTTTAAGGTTAAGGAGCGGTAAAATCATCTTTTGATGGTATCCGCGAGATAAATTGTCAAAAGCACGATACTTAGCAGTTTTAATAGCCTCTTCACGTGACTGACGTTCTGCTACATAAACCTTACCTTCAGTGGAGTGAATAAACCAATCATTCAAATTTGTGTCGGCTGTCAATAACTTCATATTATATCGTAAGAAGTCAATAAGATTTCCAGACACCGTGTTCTTAGCCAATACCTCTCTAAATGCATCATGTGTACGATGACCTTTTAAAGTATTTTCTTTTGAACCAATTTCAATCAGTCTATCTAAGACATCTACATTTTTACCATAAAAATCTGGTTTAAACATCATTAAGTCTTTAATGGTTTTACCATCAAAATTGATACCATAATATCGATTTAGGTAAGCAAGACCTAACATAATTTTTGCGCTATTGTCTTGAACTTTCTTAACAAGAGCTCTTTGAGTTGCGTCTGATATGTTTAATTGATGATCTTCTGATTCCACAAGATGTTTGACAATCGTATCCATATTAGACTTCAATTCTTGGAAATGTTCCTCAAAATAGAAGTCACGAATATATCCATTTTGGCGTTGCTCTGTGTTTGCACTCTTATCTTTACTGTCATTACGTCTATCCAAGATCGAACGGACACCCGCAGACTGAAGTTCTACTGAAGTCAAGGCTTCCTTAACCTTAGTCATCAGATCACTACGATCTTTAACAACCATGTTTGGTGTGTAAACAATATTTTGACCGACTATATTATATTCTTTCACTTGAGCTACTCCAGAATCAGAATTGACTGCCACGGACATTTCTTCCTTTATACCATCAGCGTAGTGAATCATAATCTTATCAATATCAGATAAATCTGTAACAAATTGACCATTCTTCATACCTGTAACAGATAATACTTCTTTCTTCACAAGATTTGAATCTTGCTCTAACTTATTACCCTGATTTACAATCCAGTCTTTGTTATAAAATGGTTGAAGTTTAGCAATATTTCTATAAGCTTGGTCATATTCTGATTTGTAGTTTTGAATCAGTTTATATTCTTTATCTTTAGTTTCAATATTGTTTAATCTATTTGTTTGAAGTTCTTCACTCTCAAACAAATTTGCAGTAATGCCATAACCAGCTACACGTTTATCAGCATCTTCTTTGGAAATTTCTTTCAAATTATGGGATAAAGTATATGACTTACTACCGACACTAACTCCTAAAACACTATAGTTGTTTTTAATATATGGAAATGCAAAATCACTGTCATTAATATCTGGAGAACCATATAATATTTCACCTTTTACTACCTTAGCGTAACTCACATTGTCATCAGCATTTCCCCAAGGCCAGTTTTTACTGATTAAACCTCCAGCTTCAACAGGGTTTGATAAATTAATCACACCTTTCATAACTGACTTACGTAATTTTGTAAATCTATCACGTCCAGCACCATTTATTCTATGTTCCATGACGGCAACAATTCCACCAACACGTACACGATTACCTGTAAGATTAGCATCGACATAAGCTCTATCAATAATACCTTCGTACATACGGCCTGCAATACCTCCCATATAGGAGTTAGCACCATTACCAGTTGTATGGATATTACCTATAAAAGCTATATTTTCAAGTCTTGAAGCATGCTCTATCCAGTTCACAAATCCAGCCACATGATTACGACCTGTAATATTACCCGTTACTTTAACATCTTTAATAAGAGACTGGTCACCTTGCATTTTATGACTGATGACAGAAACATGATCTTCTGACGGAAGATTGATATTCACATTTTCAAAATTAATATTTTGCACTTTACCATTATCAATTAAATGAAATAAAGGCTTTTTCAAATTATAAATAGCATAGTGCTTATCGCCATCACTAGAGAGCGTACCCTTAAAATTACCTGTTACATATGATTTACTACTAACATCTAGATACTGTGCATCTAAACTTTTTCCTAATTTAAACTCACCGTTAGGATTTTTCTGCATAGCATCTACTAAATCTTTGAAGTTATAGTAAACGTTATTTTGCGATGCTTTGGGTTTCTCTATGTAATAAGTGTACGTTTGACTCAAGCTATTATTTGAATCACGTTGGATTAAATCAGGAGCTGAAGCAGTAACTTTAAATAGGGATGTCTCCTCCTCAGTTACTTCCTCTATATTAGTAATGGCAAGCCTTGTTACTTTATTATGATTAGTGGTAATTTTTAGATAATATGACGTTAGATTTTCTGGAACAGTTTCTAGAAGGCTACTATCTGTTTCATTTCCATTCTCATCCACTTTCATCAATCTTGTTTCTTTAATATCTTTAATCTCAACTTTTTTAAGGTCTAGTTGGATTGGTTGATTATCTAAGATTTCTGTTACATCACCGTTACCTCTATCGTAAACCATAGTTGTAGATAGAGTGTATTCTTTGTAATACTCTAGGTTTTTAAATGCTGCGTCTATAGTTTCATTATTTACATCATCGCCTGTAAGCTCTACAGTGCTAACAACTGTTTCTCCTTTTTTCAGAGTAGCTGTAATTGATTTAATTTTTGTTTTATTTTGGTTTTCTAGAGAATACTTAGCAATTGCTTCACGTTCTAATACTTTCTTATCAGTGTTTACAAATTTTAATACTGGTTTTTCAGTCAATGGAACTAAGTTTTTGATAGCTTCTTGTAATCTTCTAGTAGCATCATCTACTTTACTTTGAGTGGCAGCTTCATCTGAATTTACAGGGTTTGCTGCTACAAGGGCATCTTCTAAAGCTTTCCATGTTTGAGTAGTGTATTCTTCTTTATGTTTGCTGTTAGCTGTGTTAATAGCATTTTGCAATGCAGTCTTATCGACGGCAAGAGCATTTATAGCGGCTTGAAGAGCTTTAGTAGCCGCATCTATTTCACTTTGTTTAGGAAGTGGAGTAGTTTGATCGTTGATTTCTTTGGCTTTGATTTCGGCTTGTTTGAAGTTGTTCCAAGTTTTTGGACTGTAGTCAGTTTCTTGTTTTTGATTAGCAACTGTTATTTGCTCTTGTAATTTTGTTTTATCAACATTAAGTGCATCAATAGCGGCTTTCAAGTTCTTAGCGGCTTCATCGATTTGAGTTTGAGTAGCAGTAGCGTTATCTTCTACGGCTTGAGCAGTTTTTTTCGCTTCTTCTAATGCAGACCAAGTCGCAGGACTATGATCAGCTTCTGTCTTAGAGTTAGCATCAGCAAGTTGTTTTTCCAGTTCAGTCTTATCAGTTTTTAATGCATCAATAGCAGCTTTAAGTTTTTTAGCAGTTTCATCGATTTGAACTTGAGTAGCTTTGTCGTTGTATTTTACAGTTTGAGCGTCAGTTTTCGCTTCTTCCAAAGCGTTCCAAGATGTAGCACTGTAGTCAGTTTGAGTTTTTTCGTTTGCAAGGTGAAGTTGTTTTTCAAGTTCGGTCTTATCTGTGGTTAAACCAGCGACAGCAGCTTTAAGTTTTTCATAAACATGATCAACTTCGCTTTGCTTAGTAGCTGGGGTGTTTGTAACTTTTTCAGCTTCAGCTAATACATCTTGAAGGTTTGCCCAAGATGCATCACTGTAGTGCTCTTTAGTTTTTGATTTTGCGTCAGCGATAGTTTTGTTTAACTCAGTTTTATCGACACTTAGAGCATCGATAGCCGTTTTAAGTTTATCTGTCTCGCTATTTACCTCAGGCTGTTTTACAGACTTTGAAGCATAGACACCTTTTGCAGTTTCTAAAACAGGAGTCAATGCACCATAACTTGCTGTAGAATAATCAGTAGGAGAAACTGAACTAGCTTTATCAATTTGATTCTTTAACTCACTTTTATCAACTGGTTCTTTAGTACCAATACCTTTTATTTCATCTACTGGCTTGGTTGTTATTGTATCCTCTAATACTTTACTAGACTGTTTTCCATCAATAGTAGTGACTTCAGTTAAAATAGTGCGTTCACCTGCCACACCTTCTCGAATAACTTTTGTTTCTCCCTTAGTGAGATTCTCATCGTCTTGCTCAATTGTCTTAAAAGGCACAGGCTCTTTAGTTACTATAACTTCAGGCTTAACCTCTATCACATTTAACACACCCTCTTCAGGAGTTGTTTTATGTTCTACTGCTGGCTGTTCAGCTTCTTGTTTCGGGGTTTCTTCCGAAGCCTTCTCTTCTTCAGAAGCTTCTGGTTGCTTTTCTGGCTCGACTGGTGCCTGTTCGTCTTCACTTGGCGCGACTGGTTCACCTGCTTGTTCAACTTTTGGTTTCTCAGCTGGTTCCGTTTGTTTTTCTACAGCAGGCGTTTCCACTTTTGGTTCTTCAACAGGTTGATTAGCAGCCTCATCTTTTGTTTTTACTACTTCTGGCTGTGCATCTTCTTGTTTCGGTGTCTCTTCCGATACCTTATCCTCTTTAGGATCTTCTTGTTGTGATGAATCTTTTGGTATCCTTGGTTGCTCAGGTTGTTCTGGGACTTTTGGTTGTTCTACTGGAGTTGCAACTTTTGATTCCTCAGCTGGTTTGTCTGATGGTTGACTTTCTGGCTTAACTGCTACTTTTTTCTCTGGTTTTGAATCAACTTCTCCACCTGAAGCTGGTTCTGCTGAATCTTCTTTCCCCTCTTCTACTTTAGGGAGGGGCTCGTCAGTAGGTTTTACCTCCGATTTTGGTTCTTCCTTTGGACTTTCTTCTGTTTTAGGTGCTTCTTCTTTTGGAGCTTCCTCTGTCTCTACTGCTTGGTTTTCTGGCTTAGCTTGCTCCTGATTTGTTGTTACTTGGGGATTCTCAACTTCGACCACAGTCACCTCTCCAGGTTTAGCTGAGGCTTCTTCTAAAACAGTATCCAAGCCAAGCGTTTTGAGGATGTCACCTGATAGATAACCAACATAGCGATAACCCTCCATTTCAACAACACCCTCTCGACTAGCCGGTGCTAGGGTCGCAACTGGGTCTACAGCTCCTGCACTAGGAAGGACTACCAATCCCATAGCTCCAACTAGAAAGACGCTGGCAATTTTCTTTCTCTTGTAGATTAAAAGCAAGCTCCCAACAGTCAGCAAACCAAAAGCTGTCAAAACAGATGCTTCTGTCCCTGTTTGTGGCAGCTGGTCTTTTTGATATACCAAACCATAGACAACTTCATTTCCATCAGGCTTTCCTGTCTGGATTAAATCTTTAGCTTCTTGTGAAATAACCTCTTTATCTACATAGTGATAGGTGGCTGCGTCCACTACAGAAGGAGCCATCAAAAGGCTTCCAAGAAATACAGAACCTACAACTCCCTTAATCTTACGAATTGAAAAACGGTCTTTTTTAAACACTTTCATCTCCTTTATTCATTCTCACGACTTTCTAATAGAATCTCGCGGATAGTGCGCACGCGCACCTCCGACTAATTTTGGACGACTAGCCAGCGCCGTTACGTGGGCATGACCAATCTCTCTCAAAAGAGGACGAATCGGAACCTGAACATGCTTAACATGCATGCCAATTGCAGTGTCTCCGATATCCAATCCAGCATGAGCCTTGATAAATTCAACCTCAACTGGATCTTGCATAAACTTGAAGGCTGCCAACTGACCTGAACCTCCTGCATGAAGGGTAGGAAGGACATTGACAATTTCCAGACCAAACTGCTCTGCCACCTGACGTTCAACAACGAGGGCACGATTGACATGCTCACAGCCTTGAACTGCTAAATGGATACCTCTACTACCTAGAATACCCAAGATAGTCTCCACTATCAGCTCACCAATCTCTTGACTGGATTGTTTCCCAATCTGACCACCTATCACCTCACTAGAAGATAGACCTAAAACAAAAAGGGCACCCTGCTTCAAATTGGCCTTTTCTAAAACATCTTCTAATACCTGACGTGTTTCTCTTTGAATCTGTGTCTCGTTCATCTCTGCCACCTCTTTTGTCACTATCTATCATACCGTTTTTTCTTGTTTTTAGCAAGATAGACAACCTAGAAAGCTTGCCCAATTACGCATAAAACTCCCAGAATTGACTGGGAGTTAGCTAGTTTCTATTCTATTTATGTATATTTCCACTTTCGTCCCTTTTTGGGGCCTAGAATCAATCTTCATCTGGTAATATTCTCCAAAATGAAGTTTGAGCCGTTGGTCGACATTTTGCAGACCAACTCCTCCACGTTTGAGGTTACTTTGACTACTATCGCCAGCAGCTTGGAAGCCAACGCCATCATCCTCAATGCGGATGACCAAGCCCGAATCCTGTTTCTGGACAGAAAGTTTAATATGTCCCTGACCTTCCTTCTCCTTAATGCCATGGTAAAGAGCATTTTCCACCAGAGGTTGTAACACCAACTTGGGCAAGACTAGATGATCAAAGGTAGGATTTTCCTCAATCTCGTATTCCAGCTTATCTCCATACCGTTGTTTCTGGATAAAGAGATACTGGCGAACATGATTGATTTCATCAGACAGGCAAATCAAATCCTTGCCTTGATTGAGTGCCAAGCGGAAATAGGTTGCCAAGGACTTGGTCACCTGAACCACACGCTGACTATCCTGAAATTCAGCCATCCAGATGATGGTGTCCAAGGTGTTATAGAGGAAATGAGGGTTAATCTGACTTGATAGGGCTTGAAGTTGGTACTGACGGGTCGTTTCTTCCTGGCTACGAATATCTGCCATCAGCTGATCAATCCGATCCAACATGGCATTAAATTGGCGAGTCACTTCTCTCAGTTCATAGGCACCAGTTTCCTTGGCACGAAGATTCTGACCACCAGAAGCAATTTCCAGCATGGTTTCTCTTAAGTCACTTAAAGGAGCAATCCAGCGTTTGAGACTGAACCACACCAAGCAGAGACAGACAAGAAGAGATGTGATACTAGCCCCAAGCAAGGTCCACAAGAGTTGATTCCTAACCTGATCTAACTTCTCCAGCGAAGATACGCCAAGTACCGTCCAATCAGTTCCTGCAATCTTTTCTTGACTGACGTAGGATTTGTGACCAGAAGTATAGCCCTGACCCGTCTCAATGTAGGATTTCATGGCCTCCATTTCGCTAGACGAACTATAAACTGTGTGTTGAGGATGATAAACAAATTCATGTTTTTCATTGATAATGAAAGCAAATCCCTGCTGACCCAACTGAAGCTGGTTGAGATAGGCTTCCAGAGTTTCGTAGGAAATATCCAAACGAAGCACGCCCAGATTGGCTCCCTTTGCATCAACAAGTTCTTGAGTGACAGAAATGACCCACTGACTGTCCGATTTACGAGCTGGGTTCAAAACTGGCATGGCTCCCCGATGAATAGCCTTTTGATACCAATCTTCAGCCATCATATCAGAGGATGTTTTCATCTGCACACTGTCATCTGTAGAAATGACCTGACCTGATTTGGTGACCAGTACAACAGCTTTCAAATCTTGGTCTGCCTTCAAGATAGTCAAAAATAGATTTCGGATTCCCTTGACCTTGTCTTGACTGGGATTCTCAGCATAGGTCAGGACATCTGCCTGCTGGGTCAAACTAGTCGAGGTGGTTTCTAATTTTTTGATATAAGACTGGATAAAGTGGCTAGTCTGGCTGATAGTCGTCTGGCTATTGCCCTCAATGCTAGCCTCAATGGCTGAAGAACTAGATTGATAGTAGAAAGTCCCAACCAGAGCTAGGAGAATGAGAAAGACCAGAAAGATGGAAATAACCATTCTGACTAGGAGAGAAGAACGCTTCATCGGCCTTCTCCCTTCTTAAACTGACGAGGTGTCACACCCGCAATCTGCTTAAAGCGTTGGGTAAAATAGTTCATATCTTCAAAACCAACCTTCTCTGCGATCTCATAAATCTTTAAATCCGTGGTCAAAAGCAAAAGCTTGGCTTGTTTGACACGTTCTCTCACCAGATAATCCTGAAAAGGCAGACCCAACTCTTTCTTAATCAAAGAACTCAGATAAGTCGGACTAAATCCCAAGTCACTGGCCAAAGACTTTAAACTAAACTGGCTATCAGCCAGATGGGACTGGATTTTCTGGGCCATGTTTCCTTCAAACTTATCGGTCAGTAAATCTTGTAACTGCTCTTCTTTCTCTTCCTTGTCCAACTTTTGCTTGATTTTCCTCAACATTTCCTCAATATCCTGACGAGAAAAGGGCTTAAGCAGGTAGTCATCCACACCGAGTTTGACAGCAGACAAGGCATAATCAAAATCATCGTAGCCTGTCAAAAAAACTAGATGAACCTGAGGATAGGTTTCTCGTACCAGACTGGCCAACTGGATGCCATTTAGCTGAGGCATATTGATATCGGTTAAAATAATATCTGGTATCTGCTTTTGAATTAGCTCCCAAGCCTGCCTTCCATTTTCAGCCTGACCGATGATTTCCATATCGTAGGCTGCTACATTGACCAACTTGGTCAAGCCTTGTCTTACCAGATATTCATCTTCTACGATTAAGATTGTGTAGGTCATGCTTCTCTCCTTTGTCACTTACTAGTATTAGTATAGCAAAATTCTCCTCTAACTGCTTAGGAAAGACTTCTTAATCGACATAATCTAGTAAATAAGCATAGCCTTTTTCTTCCATTTGGTCTTTGGGAATAAAGCGGATAGAGAGGCTATTGATACAGTAGCGCAAGCCACCTTTGTCCTGTGGACCGTCCGTAAAGACATGCCCAAGGTGAGAATCTCCTACTCGACTCCGCACCTCCATACGCGTCATATTGTAGGACTTATCTTCCTTGTAGGTGGCAACATCTGGACTGATTGGTTGGGTAAAACTAGGCCAGCCACAACCAGACTCAAACTTATCCTTTGATGAAAAGAGGGGTTCACCAGTTGCTACATCCACATAGATACCAGATTCAAATTTATCCCAGTAGCGGTTTGAGAAAGCTCGTTCTGTTTGATTTTTCTGGGTAACTGCATACTCCTCAGGTGACAGGGTCTTTTTCAATTCATCATCACTTGGTTTTGGGTATTTGCTGGCATCAATGACTGGATAGGCAGCCTGATTGACATTGATATGGCAGTAGCCATTTGGATTTTTCTTGAGATAGTCTTGGTGGTAATCCTCTGCCACTACAAAATTCTTCAAGGTTTCCTTTTCAACTGCCAGAGGTTGATCGTATTTCTTAGCAACTTCATCAAAGACTTGGTTGATTACCTCTAAATCCTTGTCATCTGTGTAATAAACACCAGTACGATACTGAGTCCCTACATCATTTCCTTGTTTATTTTTGCTGGTTGGATTGATAATGCGGAAATAATGAAGCAGGATTTCCTTGAGGGAAATTTGATTGGCATCATAGGTAACATGAACAGTCTCCGCATGACCTGTTTGGTTAATCAATTCGTACTTGGTTGTTTCCCCTCTACCATTTGCATAGCCTGATACGGCATCTGTCACTCCGGGAACGCGGGAGAAGTATTCCTCCACTCCCCAGAAACAACCTCCAGCTAGATAAATTTCGTGCAAGTCTGCGTCTTTACTAACTTCTGTTTTTTTCACTGTTTTTCCTCCTTGGCTAACTGCCGCTTTCTCAATTTGCGAGGCATCTGTCTGTCCTGCATTTCGCATCAATAGAAAATAGAAACCGGTTATGGCTAGGAAAAATACTCCTAGCAACAAGATGATTTTTAACTTATCATTCATAGAACACCTCCTAGGCCAATTCCTTCAAAGTTTGCAAAATCGCATCTTTTTCCATAAAACCTGGTTGCGTTTTGACCAGCTTTCCTTCCTTGTCTATAAAGGCTTGAGTTGGGTAAGAACGGACACCATAACTTTCCAAAAGTTTGCCTGATGGGTCAACTAGGACTGGGAAATTTTTATAATCCAAGCCCTTATACCAATTCTTAAAGTCCGCTTCAGATTGCTCTCCCTTGTGTCCTGGTGACACTACTGTCAAGACAACATAGTCATATCCAGCTTCTTTAGCGATTTCGTCCGTATCTGGAAGGCTAGCTAAACAGATGGAACACCAAGAAGCCCAGAATTTAAGATAGACTTTCTTTCCCTTATAATCAGACAAGCGGTAGGTCTTGCCATCTACTCCAGTTAGCTCAAAATCAGCCACTTCTTTCCCTTTAGCCGTGCTTGTTTTACTAGCTGTCTGCTCCATCTTCATCTCATCTTTCATTTGGTGTTCACTGGTCATGGACTTGCCTGAACAAGCCGTCAAACAAAGGAGCGAACCTGCTCCAAGAACACATGTTTGCCATTTTTTCATACTGATATTCCTTTCCATTTTTATTCAAATAATTGACTTAAAATTGAAGCATTTCCAAACAGAACCAAGATTCCCATCAGGATAATGAGAAACCCACCCACTTTTTTGAGGATTCCGAGATAAGGATGGAGTTTTCGGAAATGTTTCAAAACATAGCTAGAGGCCAGAGCTAGAACCAAAAATGGTAGCGCCAAACCCAGCGTATACACCAACATGAGACCAGCTCCCTGCCAAGCACCTGAGCCACCTGAAGCCGCCAAGGCTAAAACAGACCCCAGAACCGGCCCCACACAAGGTGTCCAAGCAAAACTAAAGGTCAAACCCAGCAAAAATGCCTGACTATAGCCCTTACCATGTTGCCCCTGTCTTTGCAGTTGTAACCTCTTTTCCTTATAAAGCCCCTTAAAGTGTAGAATCTCCATCTGGTGCAAGCCTAAGAGAATGATAACCGCACCCGTCACATATTGGAACCAAGAAGCATAAAGCAAATCGCCTAAAAAACCAGCTCCATAGCCCAACAAAATAAAGATAAAGGAAATCCCCGCTATAAAGGCCAGCGTTCGCAATAAACTAGTAACTGAGATTGAAAATTTGTTGCTAGAAGCCTGAGCACCATCCTTATCATCTAGTAACACCCCTGCATAAACTGGTAACAAGGGTAAGATACAAGGAGAAAAGAAGGATAGAATCCCTGCCAAAAAGACACTTAGAAAAAAGAAAATATGACCCATAAAGTTCCTCCTATCATTTTATTGATAGGTTTATTATACTCCTTCCATTTTCGAAAAAACAGGGACAATGATAGGGAAAAATAGGAATTTAATCAGATGATTTAGAAATCTTAGACAAAAACTATACAAAAACTACCAAAGCACAAAAGCGCATAGTATCAAGGTTCTATAAAGCCTCGATACTATGCGTTTTTGTAATAGATAAATAGTTAATCTTTTCTAAAGCTCGGATCTTTCAAACTCTGCACACTGGCATTGATAACTGCGCCTAGGATAACAATTTTAGCAATCAAGATAAACCAAAACATCATAACAACAAGAAGAACAGAACCTAAAATTCGGACATCCACTAAATGATGGACATAGTAATTGAGATAACTAGAGAACAGAGTTAGTAGAACTAAAATCACTAAGAGAACAAAGGCACTGCCTGGTAGGGTATAACTAAGTTTCCTGTTAGATAGATTAGGAAGAAAATAATAAAGCATGACCAAGATAGCAAAGAGGAGGGCGTAAGTCAGAGGACCTTCCAAACCTTGTAAAGCCTGATAGATAATGCCATCTTTTGTCCAATAATGAGCAAGTAAATCCAAAATCATCTGCCCAAATAAGCTCAAAAACAAGGCAAACGCAAAGAGGAGCTGCAAACCAAAACTGACCAGGAGACTCACCATCTGATGGGAAATAAGTCCACGACTCTTTTCGACGCCATAAGCCTTGTTAAAAGCTTTTTGCAAGAAATTCATAGATTTTGAAAAACTCCATAGCGCCGACAAGACAGAAAAACTCAACAAACCTGTTGAAGGTTGCGTCAAGACTTCTCTGGCTATTTTTTCCACACCTTCATAGAGGCTTGGGGGCAGGACGTCTTTCATAAAGCCCAGAAATTCTCCCACAGGAATCTGAAAATAGGGGAGGATATTGACCACCACCAAAAGCAGGGGAAAAATCGAAATCAACCAATAGTAGGCTACCGCGACACTGGTCAACTCACTATCTGATGCTTGATAATAATACAAAAAGGCTTTTACTAAATGCTTGTCTATCAGCTCGTTCCACCACTTTTTCATGTAACACTCCTTCACTTATAATCTTATACTCAATGAA
>NZ_VMLJ01000016.1:0-4537 GCF_013276615.1 Streptococcus sp. 1621 | reverse complement strand
TTTTCGAAGAGTATTAACTAATTTCTTCTTACCAATTCCACCATATCATAAGGCAGGGTATTGGCTGCTTCCTTCAAGGAATAGTTCTCTAAGTTATTGACATTTTGTCGTAACTTCTTGGCATACTTGGTCGTAATCAATCGTTTTTCTTCGTATTCGAAAATCAACTTGCGCTCCAGATAATAGCCTCTCAGCATTTCATCGATATTGTTGGGTTTGATACGTGTAATAACCCGTTCGACAAAGGCACCACTGCTGATAATAGCTGTTTCACGAAGACGAGACTCCTGCATAAAACTAATCAAAGAGCGTCTATAGACTCCCTTCAGATTTTCCAAACTTTCAATAATCATCTCTGTATTGGCAAGATAGAGCTCTGCTATTTGGTCATAATCAAGAGCACGGAGACGGCTTTGCTCCTTGTCCTTCCAGCTACGGAAGGTCTTTCCGAGAGTAAAAACTTCATGCAGGAGAAAACGTAAAATCCTCAAGGAAACAAGAAAATAATAGGTCAGTCTTGACGCAAATTTACGATTGATGCCTCGTTCTATGTTTTTCAGATAACGTTGGTAAACTCGGTAAGCACGATTGCTAATGTTCCCCTCTTCATAGGCCTGTTCCAATCCATCACTTTCAATACTAAGAATCAAGAGTTTCAAAGCAGCCCAGTCTTCTTGAGCCCCCTTATTTTCTTGACTCAGGATGAGATTTTCAATACGTCCATGGTAATTGTCAATAGCCGCATAGAGAGGGAGCTTATTTCTCGTGCCTTCCAACTCTTTTTCCAACTCTAGCGTTACTTCATTCAAAATGGCAATATGCATGAGATAATCCTTGCTTTCTTCCTCTTCATCAGAAAGATGAGGCAAGACCACGAGGCCTGTTAAAAAACTGACAAGCGTCACACCTGCGACAAGGAAAAGTAAGAGAGGATACTCCTGCTCTAAATTACTTGGTATCAGAAGAATTGTAGCAATCGACACGGTTCCCTTAACACCTGAGAAGGTCAAGAGAAGCATGTCCTTCATATACTTATTTAGCTTTTTCTTGAGACGTCTAGTCCTATAGGCATAATAGCCATAGATCATGACAAAACGAATAGCAAAGAGGACAAAGGTAAGAGCGACAAGAGATCCCAATAAAAGTAAGGGATTATAGATTGGATTGGTCAAGATAGGCTCTGCTATCATTTCCAGCTCCATCCCTAAAATCACAAAGACAGAACCGTTTAGCATAAAGTTGACTGTATGCCAGACCGTCTCAGTCACCGTATCCACTTGGGCTTCGAGAAGCGTAATTTTCTTAAAACGGCTTGCCTTTAAAATCCCAGCAACCACCACGGCAATAATCCCTGAAACGTGTACCTCTTCTGCCAGAAAGAAGGTCACAAGAGGCAAACTCAATTCCAGAAGGAGTTCACTGGCAATATCTGTTGCGCGCACACTTAGCAAGAAGCTATGGAGGAACCGGTTGGTCATGGCTGTTAAAAAACCGATCAAAAAACCGCCTAGGATTGAAAAGATGAGCGAACTACTCGCTTGCCCAAGGGAAAAGACTCCAGTTGTCCAGGCTGTCAAAGCCACCTGAAAGGCAACCAAGCCAGAAGCATCATTCAAGAGTCCTTCACCCTTAAGGATATTGGACACGCGCTTAGGAAAGCTAAAACGCTCCGAAAGAGAGGCAAAGGCAACCAAGTCCGTAGGCCCAAGGGCCGCCCCAACAGCCAAGCAAGCCGCCAAGGGAAGACTAAGCCAAAGAAGATGGGCCAAACCACCCAAACTCAAGGTCGAGATAAAAATCACTGGAAATATGAGATAAACAATGATTCGCCAGTGTTTTAAAATAGCCGTAATATCTGCTTCCTCCGACTCTCGGAAAAGCAAGGGCCCGATAACCAGGGCCAAAAACAACTCTGTATTGAGGTGAAAGTCGGTATTGGGTAAAAAGAGGCCAATCACAATTCCCAAAAGAATTTGCACCAAAGGGAGGGGCAAAAAGGGCAGGAGCTTATTGGTTGTACTTGAGACAATCAGGACCAGTAAAAATAGGATGAGGTAAATCAGTAATTCCACGCACGTCCTCCTTAATCTTTTTTACAACAGGATTCAAAAATCTCCTTCTGCTCTTTGATTTTTTGGTCAATCTTGGAACAATCCTTGTGCTCAATTTTTCTCTGGCACCGTTCCATTTCAAGAGCAACTAATTTTTTCTTGATTTTAAGCATTTTTTTGCTCATATGCGCTTGGTCTAGCACTCCCACTGCTCGTTCGTGGTGGGTTGATTCAACAAAATTCTGGCGCATGGCATCCAGCTTTTCACGTAGGTATTGTTTATCCATGTCTATATCTCTCTAATTTTTCAATCATTACTAAAAATGGTGGGTTGTTGACTTGGTTTAAAGTTCGGTAAATGGCAGCTGTGTACTCTTGTTGGTTCAACTGGCTAACAAAATCCAAGACAGCATCCCTCTCTAGGTCGCCTCCTTCATGACCGTAGTAGATCATGATAGCAATTCGTCCACCTTTGACAAGCAAATGACACAGCTTTTCTA
Organism: Streptococcus sp. 1621; assembly: GCF_013276615.1. Lineage (NCBI taxonomy): Bacteria > Bacillati > Bacillota > Bacilli > Lactobacillales > Streptococcaceae > Streptococcus > Streptococcus sp. 1621. Next base: position 1,986 of record NZ_VMLJ01000016.1, on the reverse strand, counting down.
AGGCTTCAATAGTCGTCTGAGGTTTGGTAATGACTGACTTATCAGCTGATGGCAAATAGCCTAGATTAAAAATCCCTGCCTTGGCTTCTGTCACAAACTGGTCCAGTATCTCATGGCCTTGCAAGATTAACTGGGCATTTGTCATTCCAGCCTGGTCCAAACGCTCTTGGGTCTTTTCCAAGGCTTGTTCCTGAATATCAAAAGCATAAACTTGCTTAACTAGCTTGGCTAGAAAAAGCGTGTCGTGACCATTTCCCATGGTCGCGTCCACTACGATATCGTCCTGAGTCACTACCTCAGCCAAAAAATCATGTGCCATCTCAAGTGGTCTTTTCATTTTCAAACTCCTGTTTTACAGCCTTGCATCCTTGAACGCTTCCACGACGTCGCATCTCCATCTCAATGCTGTTGAGGACTTCCCATTTATTGAGGCTCCACATAGGACCAATCAGCATATCTCTAGGTGCATCTCCTGTGATTCGATGGATGACGATATGTTTAGGAATGATTTCCAGTTGGTCACAGATGACCTTGACATACTCGTCCTGACTCATCAGTTGCAAACGTCCCTCGTGATAATCCCGTTGCATACGCGTATTGGTCATCAGGTGAAGCAAGTGCAATTTAATCCCTTGAATATCGTTATCCGTGACACAGCGGCGGACATTTTCAATCATCATCTCATGGGTTTCACCAGGAAGACCGTTAATCAAATGGGAAACAATCTCAATTTTGGGATACTTCCTCAAACGCTTGACCGTTTCCACGTACAATTCATAGGAGTGGGCACGGTTAATCAGGTCAGAGGTTGTTTCATAAGTAGTCTGCAAGCCCAATTCAACCGTCACATGCATGCGCTCCGATAACTCAGACAAATATTCAATAGTTTCGTCTGGTAAACAGTCTGGTCGCGTTCCGATATTGATTCCTACTACACCTGGCTCATTGATAGCCTGCTCATAGCGCTCTCGGATGACTTCCACCTTTTCATGGGTATTGGTAAAATTTTGAAAATAAACCAGATACTTCTGAACATCCGGCCACTTACGGTGCATAAAGTCAATTTCCTTATAAAATTGCTCACGGATAGGCGCGTCTGGTGCTACGATAGCATCTCCAGAGCCTGAAACCGTACAAAAAGTACAACCTCCATGAGCTACAGTCCCATCACGATTGGGACAGTCAAATCCCGCATCAATAGGGACTTTAAAAGTCTTTTCTCCAAAGAGTTTTCGATAGTAATCATTCAAGGTATTATAAGATTTCATAACTTTCATTATAACAAAAAACATCCACAATCTCAAAAGCCTGACTTTCCTATAAATTCCTCTGTTTCTCGTTTCCATTAGCCATTTTTTATGATACAATATGGGTATGATTTTAATGAAATTAGCATCTATTTTACTATTGATACTGACTTTAGTAGTCTGCATCATCATAACCAAACTTTTTAGATTAAAAAAACTAGGACGAAACTTTGCGGATTTGGCTTTTCCAGTTTTAGTATTTGAGTATTACTTGATTACAGCTAAAACCTTTACCCATAATTTCCTCCCTAGACTAGGCCTAGCCCTCTCACTTCTAGCCATTATTCTCGTTTTTTTCTTCCTTTTGAAAAAACGCAGCTTTTACTATCCTAAATTCATCAAATTCTTCTGGCGTGCAGGATTCTTATTAACCCTTGTTATGTATATCGAGATGATTGTTGAATTGATGGCTCAGAAATAAAAAACTAAATCGAAAACACCTCAATCAAACTAAAATACAATGATTGAAGTGTTTTTTTCTTTATCTATTTTTTAATAATGCTTATACTCAATGAAAATCAAAAAGCAAACTAGGAAGCTAGCCGCAGATTGCTCAAAACACTGTTTTGAGGTTGCAGATGGAAGCTGACGAAGTCAGTAACATATATACGGCAAGGTGAAGCTGACGTGGTTTGAAGAGATTTTCGAAGAGTATTATTCTGCAGCTTGTTGCCAACGT
>NZ_VMLJ01000015.1:10380-36765 GCF_013276615.1 Streptococcus sp. 1621 | reverse complement strand
ACTTTGAGAAGTTAGCTGGAAGAAAAAATCAAAATTAAACCGCATTTTTGCTTGACAATTATTCCTTTTACGTGTAGAATAAAATAGATATTGAACTTGAAGGGAGTGAAAAAAATGTCTAAAACAGTAGTACGTAAGAATGAATCTCTTGACGACGCACTTCGTCGTTTCAAACGTGCGGTTACTAAAGCTGGTACTCTTCAAGAAACACGCAAACGTGAATTCTATGAAAAACCTTCTGTAAAACGTAAACGTAAATCAGAAGCAGCTCGTAAACGTAAAAAATTCTAATTAGAAATGAAAGGCTAGAGAAATCTAGTCCTTTTTCTTTTAAATAAATACTCCAAAGCCTGCAAAAATCTCAAATATCCTCTTACAATTTGATATAATAGTAAAAAGAACTCGATTGAAGGAGGAAATGATGTCGGTTTTAGTAAAAGAAGTGATTGAAAAGCTCAGACTAGACATTGTCTATGGCGAACCAGAATTGCTTGAAAAGGAAATCAATATAGCAGATATTACGCGACCTGGTCTTGAAATGACAGGCTACTTTGACTACTATACGCCAGAGCGGATTCAACTTTTGGGGATGAAGGAGTGGTCTTATCTGATTAGCATGCCTTCCAACAGCCGTTATGAAGTTTTGAAAAAAATGTTTCTACCTGAGACACCTGCGGTCATTGTTGCCCGTGGTTTGGTGGTTCCAGAGGAGATGTTAAAGGCAGCCAGAGAATGTAAGATTGCCATTTTAACCAGCCGTACAGCTACCAGTCGTTTGTCTGGAGAGCTATCTAGTTATCTGGATTCTCGTTTGGCAGAACGGACCAGTGTGCACGGTGTCTTGATGGATATCTATGGAATGGGTGTCTTGATTCAGGGCGATAGTGGAATCGGTAAGAGTGAGACAGGTCTAGAGCTTGTCAAACGTGGTCACCGCTTGGTAGCTGATGACCGTGTCGATATCTTTGCCAAGGATGAGATTACTCTCTGGGGTGAACCAGCTGAAATTTTGAAACACTTGATTGAAATTCGTGGGGTTGGTATTATCGATGTTATGAGTCTCTACGGTGCCAGTGCTGTCAAGGATTCTTCACAGGTTCAGCTGGCTGTTTACTTGGAAAATTATGATACGCATAAGACCTTTGATCGTCTTGGAAACAATGCAGAGGAACTTGAAATTTCTGGCGTAGCCATTCCTCGTATCCGTATTCCAGTTAAAACAGGTCGTAATATTTCTGTCGTGATTGAGGCAGCTGCCATGAATTATCGTGCCAAGGAAATGGGCTTTGATGCGACCCGTTTGTTCGAAGAACGGCTGACAAGTCTCATCGCTCGAAATGAGGTGCCTAATGCTTGATCCAATTGCTATTCAACTAGGACCCCTAGCCATTCGTTGGTATGCCTTATGTATTGTGACAGGCTTGATTCTTGCGGTTTATTTGACCATGAAAGAAGCTCCTAGAAAGAAGATCATACCAGACGATATTTTAGATTTTATCTTGATAGCCTTTCCCTTGGCTATTTTAGGAGCTCGTCTCTACTATGTCATTTTCCGTTTTGATTACTATAGTCAGAATTTGGGAGAAATTTTTGCAATTTGGAATGGTGGTTTGGCCATCTACGGTGGTTTGATAACTGGGGCTCTTGTGCTCTATATCTTTGCTGACCGTAAACTCATCAATACTTGGGATTTCCTAGATATTGCAGCGCCTAGCGTCATGATTGCCCAAAGTTTGGGTCGCTGGGGCAATTTCTTTAACCAAGAAGCTTATGGTGCTACAGTGGATAATCTGGATTATCTACCTGCCTTTATCCGTGATCAGATGTATATTGAAGGGAGCTACCGTCAACCGACCTTCCTTTATGAGTCTCTATGGAATCTACTTGGTTTTGCCTTGATTTTGATATTCAGACGAAAATGGAAGAGTCTCAGACGAGGTCATATCACTGCTTTCTACTTGATTTGGTATGGTTTCGGTCGTATGGTCATCGAAGGTATGCGGACAGATAGCCTCATGTTCTTTGGACTTCGAGTGTCTCAATGGCTATCAGTTGTCCTTATCGGACTTGGAATTTTTATCATTCTTTACCAAAATCGAAAGAAGGCCCCTTACTATATTACAGAGGAGGAAAACTAAATGTTAGAAGTTGCATATATTCTTGTAGCTCTTGCTTTGATTGTCTTTTTGGTCTATCTAATCATTACTGTGCAAAAGCTTGGACGTGTTATCGATGAAACAGAGAAGACGATTAAAACCTTAACTTCAGATGTGGATGTGACCTTGCATCACACCAATGAGTTGCTGGCTAAGGTCAATGTCTTGGCAGATGATATCAATGTCAAGATGGCAACGATTGATCCACTCTTCACTGCAGTTGCCGACTTATCTGTATCCGTATCAGATCTCAATGGTCAAGCGCGTGTCTTGAGCAAGAAAGCTTCATCAGCTGGTTCAAAAACACTCAAGACTGGTGCAGGTTTGACGGCTCTCCGTGTCGCAAGTAAATTTTTCAAAAAATAAAAAAGGAGAATCCTTATGGGTAAACTATCCTCAATCCTTTTAGGAACCGTTTCAGGTGCAGCTCTTGCCTTGTTTTTAACAAGTGACAAGGGCAAACAAGTTCGCAGTCAGGCTCAAGATTTTCTGGATGATTTGCGAGAAGATCCAGAATATGCCAAGGAGCAGGTCTGTGAAAAACTGACAGAAGTTAAGGAGCAGGCTACAGATTTTGCTCTGAAAACCAAAGAACAGGTCGAGTCAGGTGAAATCACTGTGGACAGTGTACTTGCTCAAGCCAAATCATGTGCTCGCCAAGCGACTGAAGCATCAAAAGATCGATTCAATAATCTCAAGGAGCAATGGCAAGAAAAGGCCGAAACTCTTGATGAATCAGAAGAGATTGTGATTGATATAACAGAAGAATAAAAGAAATAGTAACTATTCTAGGTCCTATAAACTCTCTAGTGGATTATACCTCTATAGAGCTTATAGGTTTTTTTATGTGGATAAAACCTTAAATAAAAAGAAATTTAATGATTTTTGAAAGTAGATAAGTATAATCTACTTTTTTGTGAATAGAGTTGCTTTTAAAAAAAATCAACATATTCACAATGTTATACTTAAATATACAATATTTTTCGAATTTTAAAGAATATAAGACCAAATATTTGATTAAGTATGTAGAAAATAGTATAATTGAGCTGTGATAGCTGTGATGTTATTTGCCTATAGCAATCATCATAGTGATTTTTGTAGCTTAACTCTTTTTAAGGAGTTGAAGTTAGAAAGATTGCTTTTTTATTATATTTTCCTTAGGAGAAGAAATGGAACACAAATCGAATTCATATAAAGTAAATCGACAGCAAGGTGAAAAGGTACTGCGCTTTTCGATTCGTAAATATAGATTTGGCGCTGCTTCAGTAGCTGTTGCGGCATTGATGTTTTTGTCTGGGCATCAGGCTGTTCGAGTTGAGGCTGCTCAAGTTTCAGATACTACTGAAGCACCGGTTATCCCAGATAAAGAAGAGGCTCATACTGCTACAATAGTAGATTTGCCTAAAACAGAAGATTCTCTAACTACAGGTAAAGAAGAAAAATCACTAACCACTGCTGAGAATCCGGCTGAGACTTTATCTGAGAAACTACCTGAAACTTCAACTGAGAATGCATCTGAAAACGAGACTACTGTCCTTGATAAAGAGGTAGTTGAAAAACAAACATTAGATAAGACTAAATTACAGGCTAATATTACAAAAGTTCAAGAACTCTTGGATAAGGTCAACAAGGAAAAAGCTCCAGCTTCGACCCTTGCTGCAATCCAGGCAGATTTAGAAACAGCTAATAGTGTGCTTAATAACAATAGTCTTGGGTTAACACAAGCTGAAGTAGATGCGGCAGCTAAAACGCTTAGCGATAAATTGTTTATATTATCTTCAATGCCTAAGATTGGCACTCCTGAAAAAGTAGTAAAAGAAGGCAAAAATACGATTGCTAATACTGGGTCTCGTGATTCACGTAATGGCGAAACCATGGAAGAAGGATCTGATCTTCGCTCAGCACCTATTGATAAAAATACAAAACGTGGAAAATTAGATCTTATTGTAGCAAATTCTGGATTTATTACAGGATATGCAACACCATCTTCAACAATTGAAATTAAGAAAAATGGCACAACTGTATTGACTTCTACACTAGACGATACTGGAGCTTTTAAATTAAATGCCCCAGGTATTGAAGTTGGAGATAATGTTGAGTTAGTTGTTAATGGTAAGAGTGTGCACAGTACCACGGTAAGTACGGCAAATACAGTAGCGTTTAACGACAGTTTAGCTTATATTGCTCAAGTCGATGGATATACAGCGGCAGAAGCTGATGTTAAAGTAACAGTTGGAGAAAAAACTTATAACACTAGATCACAATCAAATGGATATTTTACAGTTGATGTTGATACTAAATTAATGGTAAAAGATGCTGTTGTTACAGCAGTAGTAACTAAAAACGGCAAAGAAGTTGCTCGCGGAACAAGTACAGTACGTGATACGAAAGTAACAGACTTTGGGGTTGGTTGGATTAAAAACCCGATGATTGACTACTCACACCGTGATGTATATTCACCAGATACGAAGCAATATGCCTTCGTAAGTAAGGGGACTGCTGATCAAGCCTATGACAACATTCGTATTTATCGTGAAATGCGTATTGAAAATAATGGGGATAAATATTACTACTGGATCTTAGATTCAGGTCCAAGACCAAATGGACTGGCAGGTGTTTCTAAAAAGATTTCACTTGCGATTCCACGTACGGTTGGAGATCCTTATGAATTTACGTATACAAAATACCAAGATGGAAAACAGACCTTCCATAAGGATTATGTTAGTGCATCAGCATGGGAGTATGAACACTCTGCTTTTCGTGCTTATGTAAAAGATGGCGTCCGACGTTCAGGGGCGGCTTATACTGAAAATGTAGACGGATGGCTTAAATATATAAACCCAGAGGCTGGTACTAGACTGAATAATTGGAGGTTTAATATTTATCGTAAAAATAGCGGAGATGGTACAGAACCTAACAACGATGCCTTTTCTCGTGTTAGTGATATATTGGGGATTCGTAAAGATGGTCTTGAATACAATCTTGTTCGAGGTGTTATAGAAGACAGAATGAACGTAGTTGCAGGGCAACGTTCAATTATTACTTTCAAGACGAAAATTCTTGAAGGAAAAGAGCTAAATGATAGTATTATGTCGGATTGGGGAGATAAAAACACTAATAACCCTATGCTTGACGAAATAAAAAAACGTCTAGCCAATGACCCATTCCTTGCTTATGGAGGATATACAGAGGGTGGATATAGACGCTATAGAACTGGTGAAAATGCAATTATCGGTGTATTACCGTTGAAACCAGACGAAGCAGCTAAATATAATCTTAAACCAGTATCTAAAGAGCAAACAACTAATAAAGGTGTCGTTCCAGATGCAATTAATAGTATTGCTAATACAAAAGACTTACCTGCTGGTACAACATACCGTTGGTTTAAAGATCCAGATGTATCAAGACCTACAGCACCAAATGTACCTGTGTATGGTAAAGTGGAAGTCATTATTCCAGAACGTGGAACATTTATTGTAGATGCACCTGTGCATGTTTTAGAAGATAAGGAAAAAACACCAGAAGCTCCATCGGCAACAGCAAAAGAAGATGGATCTGTAACAGCGAAACCACAAGATTCAACGAAAGTAGATAAAATTAAAGTTAGCTACACAGATGAGGATGGTTCGAAAAAGACGGCTGAAGGAAATAAAGGAAAAAATGGAACGTGGACTGTTACGAATAATCCAGAAGTCCAAATTGATGCAAATACAGGTGCAATCACAATTCCAGCTGATAAAGTCAAAGACAATACAGAAGTAACAGCAGTTACAACAATGGGAAACAGTGATGAATCAACTCCAGCAACAGCAACTGCAAAAGCACCAAAACCTGAAAAACCAATTGTAACGGCACCAAACACTGGTGATGTAACAGCAAAACCACAAGATTCAGCTAAAGCAGATAAAATTACGGTTACTTATAAAGACGAAGATGGAACAAATGTAACGGTAGTAGGTAATAAAGGAAATGATAACACATGGACTATTGAGAATAATCCAGGTGTAACTATTGATGCAAATACAGGTGCAATCACAATTCCAGCTGACAAGGTGAGAGATAATACCGTAGTAACAGCCATCACAAAAAATGGCAATAGTGTTGACTCAGATCCTGCATCAGAAACTGCAAAAGCACCAAAACCAGCAACTCCAACAGTAGTAGCAAAAGAAGATGGATCTGTAACAGCAAAACCACAAGACCCTGAAAAAGCAGATAAAATAACGGTTACTTATACAGGAGAAGATGATTCACCAAAAACAGTAGTAGGAACGAAAGACAAATTTGGTCAATGGACTTCAGATGATACAGAAATCAACATCAATGAAGACACAGGTGAAATTACAATCCCTGCTGAAAAAGTAAAAAATGAAACAGTTGTAAAAGCTATCACGAAAAACGGAACGAGTGATGATTCAGATCCTGCAACAGACAAGGCGAAAACACCAGATAATGAACCACCTATTTTAACACTATCTGCTAACAACCTAAAAGTAGTAGAAGGCGAAACTATAACATTTAGAGTAAAAGCAAAAGATGATAAAAATGTTACTTTTGAAGCGACTGAATTTTTAGCTAAATATTTTAAGAGGTACAATGTTGGAACAACAGGAGTAGTGTCGTCTAGATATGTGAAAAATACAGAAAAAGAAAAAGAAATAGAGATTACAATTAATACTATAGCTGAAGATGTTGGTAAACAAAATACAATTATATTTAACGCAACAGATGATGCAGGAAATAAAGCTACACCAGTGATTTTCTCGTTTGATGTAACACCACGAGATAAGACAGCACCAACTATTTCAGCGGGTGGAGCAACAGTTACAAGTCATGAGGAAATTACGCCAATTCCAGTAACAGCTACAGATAACGATGGCGGAGTTGGAATGCGTGAAGATACTCCAATCGAAGTAACAGGATTACCAGAGGGATTGAAATTTGAAAATAATCAAATCGTAGGAACTCCAACTGGAGCCCCAGGAGTAACAAAAGTAACGATTACAGCTTATGATAAGAATGATAATAAGGCTGAAAAAACAATTGAAATTGTAGTTAAAGGACAAAATGACAAGTATAACCCAGTAGGAATCAATCGAACAGTTCCTAAAAACTCAACACCTAACGCAGAAGATAGTATTGGAAACAAACAAGATTTGCCACAAGGAACAAAATATCATTGGTTAACGCCACCAGATACGAGCCAAGGTGGACAAACTGTCTCGGCAGTTGTTGTGGTAGAGTATCCAGATAAAACAACAGATAACGTTAGTGTAAATATTAGTGTACCTACGAATTTGACAGCAGAAGTTACGAAACCAAATGAAGTTTTGGAGAAACGTGCAGTTGACTCTAAAAAAGTTGTCACACCAAATAAAGAGGGTTCAACGATTGCAACGCCAGATGAAGTGAATGGATTAACAGTTAATGGAGAAGGTAAATTAACAGGAACGCCAAAAGTAGAAAATTGGGGCAAAGACGAAGAAAAACGTGCTATCACAATTCCAGTTAAAGTTACGAATGGAAACGAAGAAATCACAGTAAGCGTACCAGTTACAATTTTACGTGATACGGATGGAGATGGAGAACCAGACACTACAGATCCAGATGATGACGGTGACAAAATTACGGATGAGGAAGAAAAGGCAAAGGGAACAGATCCAAAGATTTTTGATAAACCAGACAAGCCAACCTCATATGGTCTAACAGGAGCAGTAAAACCATCTACTGTTACTGAGAATAAACAAGTGACTGAACCAGGAGTTGTTACACCAAATAAGACAGGATCAACGATTGAAACACCAGCTTCTGTAAATGGATTAACCGTTGATAATAATGGAAGTTTAACAGGAACTCCAAAAGTAGACTCTTGGGGTGAAGGTGAAGAAGAACGTGATATTACTATCCCAGTAAAAGTTAAGAAGGATTCGGAAGAAGCTAATGTAAGTGTACCGGTTAAAATCCAACGCGATACAGACGGAGATGGCAATCCAGATGTGACAGATACAGATGATGATAACGATGGAATTTCAGATGACGATGAAAAGAGAAATGGAACAGATCCAAAAGTAGCAAATGGTCTGACAGGAATCGTTACAGCTCCAGCTAAAGTGAAAGAAAAAACTCCAGTACCGACGACTTTACCAAAAGTTGTAACGCCAAATAAAGAAGGTTCAACAATTACAACAGAAAATCCAGTAAATGAATTGAAAGTGAATGGAGAAGGTAAATTAGAAGGAACACCAACCGTAAATGATTGGGTTGGCGGAGAAGAAGAACGTAATATCACAATTCCTGTTAAAATTACGAGAGAAAAAGATGGAACTCCAAAAGAGGAAGTTACGGTACATGTTCCAGTGACAATCCAACGTGATACAGATAACGATGGAACTCCGGACGTTGACGATTTAGATGATGATAACGATGGAATTTCAGATGAAGATGAAAAGAATAATGGAACAGATTCAAAAACTGCAGACGGACTAAGTGTGAAAGTTACAAAACCGAATGTAGTGCTGGAGAAAAAAGAAGTTACTCCAAAAGAAGTTGTCACTCCAAATAAAAAAGATGCAACAATTACTACAACTACGCCAGAAGTGAACGGTCTGACAGTTAATGGAGAAGGAAAATTAACAGGAATTCCAACAGTGGAAAATTGGGGTAATGATGAAGAAGAAAAAACTATCAGTATCCCAGTTAAAGTAACGAGAGAAAAAGATGGTAAAAAAGAAGAAGTTGAGGAAAACGTTCCAGTCACAATCCAACGTGATACAGATGGAGATGGAATTCCAGATGTTTTAGATACAGATGATGACAATGATGGCATTCCAGATGATGTGGAGAAAAGTAATAAAACAAATCCAAAAGTTCCTGATAATCTAACAGCAATAGTTGCTGCACCAACTAAAGTTAAAGAGAAAAGCCCAGTTACTCCAACAAGAGTTGTTACACCGAATATGCCAAATTCAGCAATTACGACAGAAAATCCAATGAATGGCTTGAAAGTCAATAATGAAGGCAACTTAGAAGGAACACCGTCAGTAGATAATTGGAAAAAAGACGAAGAAGAACGTCATATCTTAATTCCGGTTAAAGTAAAAAATGGTGATAAAGAAATCATAGTAAAAGTTCCAGTCACAATCCAACGTGATACAGATGGTGATGGAATACCAGATGTTGAGGATACAGATGATGATAACGATGGAATTCCAGACACTGTAGAGGATACAAACGGAACAGATCCAAAAGCTGCAAATGATTTAGAAGTAGCAGTTACAAATCCAGACAAAGTGAAGGAGAAACAACCAGTTACTCCAATAAAAGTTGTAACTCCAAATAAAGAAGGTTCAACGATTGTAACAAACGCCCCAAATGGAACAGTGAACGGACTAAAAGTCAATGATAAAGGCGAACTGGAAGGAATCCCAACAGTAAATGATTGGGATAAAGAGGAAGAAGAACGCCCTATCGACATTCCGGTTAAAGTTACTAAAGTTGTAGAAAAATTCACAGAAAATGGTAAAGAAGAAGTAACGGAAGAAAAAGACGTAACAGTTCTAGTAACAATCCAACGTGACACAGATGGAGACGGAGATCCAGATGTTACAGATACAGATGATGATAACGATGGAATTCCAGATGAAGTTGAAAAAGCAAATGGAACAGATCCGAAAAATGCAAACAACCTAACTGCAAAAGTTTCAGATCCAACTAAAGTTACAGAGAAGAAACCAGTTCCTTCAACATTAGCGAAAGTTGTCACACCGAATAAAGACGGTTCAACAATTACAACAGAAAACCCAGTAAATGGATTAAGTGTTGATAAAGATGGTAAATTAACAGGAACACCGAGCGTAACTAATTGGGGTAGTGATGAAGAACGTAAAATCAACATTCCAGTTAAAGTTAAGAATGGTGATGAGGAAATTCGAGTAGAAGTTCCAGTTATTATTCAACGTGATACAGATGGAGATGGAGATCCAGATGTGACAGATAAAGATGATGATAATGATGGAATTTCAGATGAAGAAGAAAAGAAAAACGGAACAGATCCAAAAGTTGCTACAACACAAACTCCTGTGGAAATAACTATTACACGTGAGAAAAATGGAGACGCAATTGTTACACCGAAAAAACCAGACGGAAAACCGTACCCTAAAGATACGAAGGTAGAAATTCCAGGTGAAAATGGAACAACAATAGTAGTAACGATAGGAGAAGAAGGTTTTGGAACAGTGCCAAATGATCAACTTCCAAAAACAGAAGTACCAGGACAAGGTGTCGTAACAGAACCAAATAAAGAACCATCAAAACCAGTAGATGTAACAACACCAGCGCGTAAGACACCAACGGTAGAGTTAACTCAAAACCCAAGCACAGGAGATGTTACAGTAACACCGAAGAAAATAGATGGCTCAAACTATCCTACAGGAACTACTGTAACAATCCCAGGCAAAGATGGAAAAACGATTGATGTAGTAATCGGTGAAAATGGTTCAGGTACAGTTGCAAATGGTGATTTACCAGAAAGAGATGTACCAGGAACAGCTATCATTACAGAACCAAATCAAAAACCATCAGAACCAGTGGATATTACAACACCAGCTAAAAAGGTACCAACATTACAATTAGATCAAGATCCAAAAACTGGAGATGTAACAGTAACACCGAAAAAACCAGATGGAACAACATATCCATCAGGAACTAAGGTAGAAATTCCAGGGAAAAACGGAAATCCAATCACTGTAACAATTGGAAAAGATGGTACAGGAAAAGTTCCTAATAATGATTTACCAGAAACAGATACTCCAGGAACAGGTAAGATTAAAGAAGATGGCAAAGCAGAGGTAGAAATTAAGGTAGAAACACCGAAAAAAATTGACCCTACTGCGCCAGAAACGGCAGAATTAGGTACAATTGAAATCACAAGAAAACCAAATGGAGATGCTGTAGTTACACCTAAGACCACAGATGGAAAAAATTATCCTAAAGATACTAAAGTGAAAATTCCAGGAGAAAATGGAACAAGCATCGTAGTAACAATAGGAGAAAATGGTTCAGGAGAAGTACCGAATGACCAACTTCCAAAATATGAAGTACCAGGAAAAGGAACAGTAACAGAACCGAATAAAAAACCATCACAGCCAGTTGCTGTAACAACACCAGCTCGTAAGAAACCAACAGTGGAAATGGGACAAAATCCAAATACTGGAGATGTCACAGTAACGCCTAAGAAACCAGATGGAACACTATATCCAGAAAATACTAAGGTAGAAATTCCAGGAAAAGATGGAAAAACTATTGAAGTAACACTTGACAAAGATGGCAAAGGTACAGTTCCTAATAATGATTTACCTGATGAGGATACTCCAGGAATAGGTAAGATTAAAGAAGATGGTAAACCTGAGATAGATGTTAAGGTAGAAACACCGAAAAAAATCAATCCAAATCATCCAGCTACAGAACAACCAACTGAAATTGACATCACAAGAAAACCAAATGGAGATGCGATTGTTACACCTAAGAAACCAGATGGAACACCATATCAAGCAGGAACGACTGTGAAAATTCCAGGAGAAAATGGAACACCTATTGTTGTGACAATCGGAAAAGATGGTTTTGGATTAGTTCCGAATGACAAACTTCCAAAAGATGAAGTGCCAGGAAAAGGAATAGTAACAGAGCCAGGAGCTAGACCGTCACAACCAGTGGATGTGATAACGCCTGCTCGTAAGCCGTCAACTATACGTTTGGATCAAGATCCAAAAACTGGAGATGTAACAGTGATTCCTATGAAGCCAGGTGGAGGAACATATCCACCAGGAACTAAGGTCGAAATACCAGGTAAAAATGGTAATCCAATTGTAGTAGAAATCGGACAAGGTGGAACAGGAACAGTTCCAAATAACGACTTACCAGATGGAAATGTACCTGGAACAGGTAAGATTACAGAACCAGGAAAACCAACTACGGAAGCTCAGGTGCTAACGCCAGGTAAAATCAATCCAATCGCTCCTCAAACAGACCAATCAGGTAAGATTGAAATTACAAGAAATCCAAATGGAGATGCAGTAGTTACACCTAAGAAACCAGATGGCTCAACATATCCATCAGGAACTAAGGTTGTGATTCCAGGAGAAAATGGAACATCTATTATTGTAACGATTGGAGATAACGGCTCAGGAACAGTTCCAAATGATAAACTTCCAAAAGAAGCTGTCACAGGAAAAGGAATTGTAACAGAGCCGAATAAGAAACCGTCACAACCAGTAGCTGTAACGACACCTGCTCGTAAGACTCCAACAGTAGAGCTGACACAAGATCCAGCTACAGGAAATGTCACCGTCACACCGAAAAAACCAGATGGAACAACATATCCACCAGGAACTACGGTAGAAATTCCAGGGAAAGATGGCAAGCCAATCGTTGTACCAATCGGAAATGATGGAACAGGAACAGTTCCAAATAATGATTTACCTGATGAAGATACTCCAGGAACAGGTAGGATTAAGGAACCAGGTAAGACAACAGTTGAAGTTAAGGTAGAAACACCGAAAAAAATTGATCCTACTGCGCCAGAAACGGCAGAATTAGGTACAATTGAAATCACAATAAAACCAAATGGAGATGCAGTCGTCACACCGAAGAAGAAAACAGATAAAACAACGTATCCGGAAGGTAGTAGGGTGAAAATTCCAGGAGAAAATGGAACATCTATAGTAGTGACAATTGGAAAAGATGGCTCAGGAACAGTTCCAAATGACCAACTTCCAAAAGAAGCTAAACCAGGAAAAGGAACCGTAACAGAACCAGGTAAGAAACCATCTAATCCGGTGGATGTAACAACCCCAGCTCGTAAGACACCAACAGTAGAGTTGAATCAAGATCCAAATACAGGGGATGTGACGGTAACACCTAAGAAACCAGATGGAACACTATATCCAGAAAATACTAAGGTAGAAATACCAGGTAAGAATGGTAAACCTATCGTCGTAATAATTGGAAAAGACGGAAAAGGAACTATACCTAATAAAGATTTACCAGATGGAATAGAACCAGGAAAAGGAACGATTACTGAACCAGGAAAAGATCCTGTAGAAGTAATTGTAACAACCCCAGCCCGTAAGATACCAACACTAGATGTTTATCAAGATCCAAATACAGGTGACGTTACAGTAACGCCTAAGAAACCAGATGGTTCAACATATCCACCAGGAACGAAGGTAGAAATTCCAGGTAAGAATGGCACACCAATTGTCGTAATAATTGGACAAGACGGAAAAGCTACAATACCAAACAGTGAATTACCAGACGGTAAAGTTCCAGGTACAGGTAAGATTACTGAACCAGGTCAACCAGCTGTAGAAGTTCCAGTAGAAACTCCAGCTAAGGTAACACCAGCAACACCAACAGATACAAATCCAGTTGCACCAGTGACACCTGATACGCCAGTCAAACCTTCTACTGATGGAGATTCTGGTCAAGATACACCTACACCAACTAGTCCAACTCCAAATGCAGTTACTCCAAATGCAGATCAGGTAGATACTAAGACTACTGTTGATAAAGGAGCTAAGTCAAATGATTCTCAAAATGTATTGCCAAATACAGGAACAGAATCAAATGCGACTCTTGCATCTCTAGGACTTCTTGGTATGCTAGGCGGTCTCGGACTTGCTCTTAGAAAGAAAAAAGAAGACTAAAATAAAAATTTAGTCAAATGAACATTCATTCTTTTGTGTTTTAACAACGAACTAGATTGATTCTGATAGTTGTTTTATCCATAAAGTACAAAGAATGTTTAGAGAAAGAAAGCGAACAATGCTAGGATTTTGTTAAAGGGAATTCTAAGTATTGTTCGCTTTTGTGGTATAATAATTATTATGCAGAAAAAACCAACGTCAGCCTATGTGCACATCCCGTTTTGTACCCAGATTTGTTATTATTGTGATTTTTCAAAAGTTTTTATCAAGAATCAGCCAGTCGACAGCTATTTAGAGCATCTGTTAGAAGAGTTTCGTTATTATGATATTCAAAAGTTGCGGACCCTCTACATTGGTGGTGGGACACCAACAGCCTTGTCAGCTCCGCAACTGGAGGTGTTATTGAAGGGCTTGACTAAAAACTTGGACTTGTCTGTCTTGGAGGAGTTGACCATTGAAGCCAATCCAGGCGACTTGGATGCAGATAAGATAGCTGTTTTGAAGAACTCGGCTGTCAATCGTGTGTCGCTAGGTGTGCAGACCTTTGACGACAAGATGCTGAAAAAAATTGGGCGCAGTCATTTGGAGAAAGATATTTATGAAAATATCGATCGCCTGAAACTGGCTGGTTTTGACAATATCTCCATCGATTTGATTTATGCACTGCCTGGTCAGACCATGGAGCAGGTCAAGGAAAATGTGGCTAAGGCCATTGGACTTGATATTCCCCATATGAGTTTGTATAGCTTGATTTTAGAAAATCATACGGTCTTTATGAACCGTATGCGACGAGGGAAATTGCCTCTGCCTAAGGAGGAACTGGAAGCGGAGATGTTTGAGTACATCATCGCAGAGCTGGAGCGAGCTGGTTTTGAGCATTATGAGATTTCCAATTTCTCCAAACCCGGTTTTGAAAGTCGTCACAATCTCATGTACTGGGACAATGCTGAATACTATGGCATCGGTGCTGGAGCATCTGGTTATGTCAATGGAGTGCGCTATAAAAATCATGGTCCCATTCGTCATTATCTCAGTGCAGTTGAGGAAGGTAATGCTCGCATCACAGAAGAGCACCTGAGTCAAAAAGAGCAAATGGAAGAAGAAATGTTCTTGGGGCTCCGCAAGAAATCAGGGGTCTCTATGGCGCGATTTGAAGAAAAATTTGGACGGTCTTTCGATGGACTTTATGGAGAAATTGTCAGAGACTTGGTGCAACAAGGTCTCATGCAAATAGACGGTGATCGCGTGCGCATGACAAAAAGAGGTCTCTTTTTAGGAGACATCGTAGCAGAACGATTTATTTTGGAGTAGGATGATGGGCTTAACTTATCAAATGAAAATGAAAATTCCTTTTGATATGGCTGATATGAACGGTCATATCAAGCTTCCAGATGTGATTTTGCTGTCCCTGCAAGTTTCAGGGATGCAGTCGATTGAACTGGGAGTTAGTGATAAGGCCATTTTGGAAAACTATAATCTGGTCTGGATTATCACAGATTATGATATTGAGGTGGTTCGTTTGCCTCGTTTTGCGGAAGAAATCACTATCGAGACGGAAGCCCTGAGCTATAATCGACTCTTTTGCTACCGTCGCTTTACCATTTATGATGAAGCGGGACAGGACCTTATCCACATGATGGCGACCTTTGTTCTCATGGATCGAGACAGTCGAAAAGTCCATGCTGTTGAACCTGAGATTGTGGCTCCGTATCAGTCTGATTTTGATAAAAAACTTATCCGCGGACCAAAGTATGAGACTTTGGAAGAGCCAATCAGCAAGGATTACCATGTCCGTTTTTACGATTTGGATATGAATGGTCATGTCAATAACAGTAAATACTTGGACTGGATTTTTGAGGTCATGGGAGCGGACTTTTTGACCCAATATATTCCCAAGAAAATCAACCTCAAGTATGTCAAGGAAGTTCGACCAGGTGGGGTGATTACATCGGCTGTTGAACGGACTGAACTGGAAAGCAAGCATGAGATTACAAGCGACGGTGTTACCAATGCACAGGCTATTATTACTTGGCAAGAAATAGAAAAGGCTTAGGGAGAAATAGATGAAATATAAAGGCTATTTAATTGATTTAGACGGAACCATTTATAAGGGGAAAGATAGAATTCCAGCAGGAGAGGCTTTTGTTCATGAATTGCAAAAGCGGGACATCTCCTATCTCTTTGTGACTAACAATACAACCCGCACTCCTGAGAGTGTTCAGGAGATGCTGGCTCAGAATTTTAATATCGATACTCCTCTATCGACTGTCTACACAGCGACTTTGGCAACTATCGACTATATGAACGACTTGGGACTGGAAAAGACTGTCTATGTCATCGGAGAAGCAGGTCTCAAGGAAGCCATCAAGGCGGCTGGTTATGTGGAAGACAAGAAAAATCCTGCCTATGTGGTAGTAGGTCTGGACTGGCAAGTTGACTATGAAAAATTTGCGACAGCAACTCTAGCTATCCAAAAGGGTGCTCACTTTATCGGAACCAATCCTGATCTCAACATCCCTACAGAACGCGGTCTTTTGCCAGGGGCTGGTTCACTGATTACCCTACTTGAAGTAGCAACACGAGTGAAGCCTGTTTATATCGGAAAACCAAATGCTATCATTATGGACAAGGCGGTTGAGCACCTAGGTTTGGAACGTGAAGAGTTGATCATGGTTGGGGACAATTATCTGACTGATATTCGGGCTGGGATTGACAATGGCATTCCAACGCTCTTGGTGACGACAGGTTTTACCAAGGCAGAAGAAGTAGCAGACCTGCCAATCGCACCGACTCATGTGGTTTCTAGCCTTGCGGAGTGGAACTTTGATGAAAACTAAATTAACCTTTTGGAGCTCTATGCTCTTTCTCCTCTCTCTTTTTATCCTTCTGACCATTTATCTGGCTTGGATTTTTTATCCGCTGGAAATCAAGTGGTTGAACTTAACGAATCGAGTTTATCTAAAACCAGAAACCATTCAGTACAACTTTCATATCTTGATGAATTACCTGACCAATCCTTTTAGTCAGGTCCTAGAGATGCCAGATTTTCGTTCGTCAGCAGCTGGTCTGCACCACTTTGAGGTGGCCAAGAACCTCTTTCACTTGGTTCAGCTAGTAGCTCTAGTGACACTTCCAAGTTTCTATTTCTTTGTCAATAAGATTGTAAAAAAGGGCTTTTTATCTTTATTTAGTAAAGGGCTCCTGACCCTAGTGGTTTTTCCTTTGCTGATTGGACTTGGGGGAGTTTTGATTGGTTTTGACCAATTCTTTACTCTTTTCCATCAAATTCTCTTTGTGGGAGATGATACCTGGCTTTTTGACCCATCCAAGGATCCAGTTATTCTGATTTTACCAGAGACTTTCTTCCTTCATGCTTTCCTCCTCTTTTTTGCCCTCTATGAAAGCTTCTTTGGCTATCTTTATCTGAAAAGTCGTAAGAAGTGAATTGAAAGCTGTTTTTAATTTGTATATATAAAAATGCATATGATTTAAAGCTATCCTTAAGAGTGAATTAAGCAAATCCAATTGTGTCAATCGTTCGCAAACAGTCTATTTTTCTTGAAAAAATAGGCTTTTTTTCTAAAAATCTCTAGTCAAGCGCTTTATTTTTTTGTATAATAGAATTAGCAAAGTATAGATAAGAAGAGAAAAGCATGATTACACTATTTCTATCACCGAGCTGTACATCATGTCGTAAGGCTAAGGCCTGGTTAGAAAAACATAAGGTTCCCTTTGTGGAACACAATATTATGACCAGTCCTTTAACAAGAAAAGAATTGCAACACATCCTTTCCTTGACCGAAAATGGTACTGATGACATCATTTCAACTCGTTCAAAAATTTTTCAAAAATTGAATATTGATGTAGAGAGTATTTCGGTATCGGAATTGCTTCATTTGATTGAGCAGTACCCTAGTCTTTTGCGTCGTCCCATTATTATCGATGCCAAGCGCATGCAGATCGGTTTTAATGAAGATGAGATTCGTGCTTTTCTTCCTCGTAGTTACCGTAAGCAAGAACTAAAAGAAGCAAGAATGAGAGCTGGTATTAGTTAATGAACAAACAGTATAGTTACCCACTAGATTTGTCGTGGAGCACTGAAGAACTTGCTTCAGTGCTTTCTTTTTTTAATGATGTTGAAGCTGCCTATGAGGGCAAGGTAGAGGCTAAAAAGTTACTGGACTCCTATAAGGGATTCAAGGCGGTCGTGCCAAGCAAGAGTGAGGAGAAACGTTTGGGACGAGAATTTGAAACAGTTAGTGGCTATTCGCTTTACCGAGCAGTTCAGGCTGCCAAGGAAAAAGGGGAAGGAAAGATTTCTCTTGGAAAGTAAATTTGAATTTGCTAAAGAGCTAATTAAGAAAGCGGGCCAGTACATACTTGACCATATGCAGGAAGATTTGCAGGTTACGACTAAGTCCTCTCCAACAGATTTGGTGACCAGACTGGACAAGGAAGTTCAGGAGCTATTGGTTGGTGAGATTTTGTCCCGTTATCCTGAGGATAAGATTTGTGCTGAAGAAGGTTGTCTGCGAGCTTCAGTTCAAGAGGGCAAGGTTTGGGTCATTGATCCCATTGATGGGACCAATAATTTTGTGGCCCAGCAGGAAGATTTTGCTGTCATGATGGCTTATTTTGAAAATGGTCAGGGGCAGTTTGGGCTGATTTATGATGTGGTCAAAGGGGATTGTTATCACGGTGGTGGGGAATTTCCGGTTTGCCGAAACGATCAGCCCCTAGCTCCTTTTAAAACTAAACCACTTGGAGATTTTCTTATTGCAGGGAATAGTGGCATGCTGGAAACCAATGAATGGGGACTGGCTGATTTGAGTCGAGCCGTACTAGGTGTACGTGTCTATGGTAGTGCGGCCATTAGTTTTGCCAAGATTTTGTCAGGGCGTTTGTTGACCTATGTCACCTATCTGCAACCATGGGATTATGCTGCGGCTAGTATTTTAGGGGAAAGTCTGGGCTATGAGGTTGTGACTCTTTCTGGTGAAGCTCCTGATTTTCAAACCAGACAACCGGTCATGATGCTACCTCTTGAGATGCAGGAGGAAATTCAGTCCTATATTTACGAAAGGAAAAGAACTTAAATGCAATTTCCAGAAGGATTTGTTGAAAAATATGAAGAGATACTAGGAGATGAGGCAAGAGATTTTCTTGCCTCTTTTGAGGAGGAAGCGGTTTCGGCCTTTCGGGTCAATCCCTTAAAAGAAGAGCAACTTTCCTTTTCTGATGCCATTCCTCAAACCCCTTGGGGACACTATGGGAAGGTTTCAGGTAAATCGCCTGAGCATGCTACAGGTTTAGTATATTCGCAAGAACCCGCTGCTCAAATGGTGGCTCAGGTAGCCCAGCCTAGTCCTGGAATGAAGGTTTTGGATTTGGCCGCTGCACCGGGTGGTAAATCAACTCAATTAGCAGCCTATCTAGCAGGGGAAGGGCTTCTTGTTTCCAATGAAATTTCAAGCAAACGGGCTAAGATTTTAGTAGAAAACATGGAGCGCTTTGGAGCGACAAATGTCGTGGTGACCAATGAATCTGCTGACCGTTTGTCCAAGGTCTTTAAAGGCTATTTTGACCTCATTGTCCTAGATGCCCCTTGCTCAGGGGAAGGGATGTTCCGTAAGCAACCAGATGCTATGGACTATTGGAGCCTTGATTATCCGAGCCAATGTGCTAGCTTGCAAAGAGAAATTCTGGAAGATGCAGTAACCATGCTTGCAGAAGGTGGCCGTCTGGTTTATTCAACCTGTACCTGGGCACCTGAGGAAAACGAAGAGATTGTCAATTGGTTGCTGGAGGAGTATGATTTTGACTTGTTGCCAGTAGAGCATATCAATGGAATGGTAGCTGGTATTGACCTGCCAGAAACGGCTCGGATGTACCCTCATCATTTTAAGGGAGAGGGTCAGTTTGTAGCTCATCTACAGTTTAAGGGTGATAATCCAGCTCCTAAATTTAAGGCAAGTAAGAGCAATCTCAGCCGAGAACAAGTTGTCTTGTGGCAGGAATTTGCCCAAAAACACCTAAAAATCAATCTATCAGGTATCTTGCAGACGTTTGGAGATCAGCTTTATCTCTTGCCAGAACTTTTGCCAGATTTAGGGAAACTCAAGATTGCTCGCAATGGACTGCATCTAGGGACCTTTAAGAAGAAACGCTTTGAGCCTAGTTTTGCTCTTGGTCTAGCCTTGAAACCGAGTCAGGTCAAGCAGTCGGTTGAAATTGACCAAGAAGAGTTTGTAAAGTATGTGGCTGGAGAAACTGTTCAGCTGGCAGAAAGTCTGCCAAATGGTTGGTACCAAGTTTTGGTTCAAGGCAATGGTTTGGGCTTTGCTAAGGTGACTGGAAATGTTTTGAAAAATTATTTTCCTAAAGGTCTCAGATTCAAGTGAAAATGCTAGTCAAAGTAGCTTGTCTATGTTATAGTGGAAGTATGGATTTTTTTCAAATTGTCTTTCATTTTAAGTCAAAATTGGTGGGAAAGGTAACTGAGCAAATTTCTAGTAAAACTAAGCTAGTAACTTCAGTTGGCTCCCTATTTTCAAAAGAAAAATATAAATAAATTGTTGAAAAAATTCACAGCATTCACCATTATTTTCAAGGAGAAAAACAGTGAAAAAAAGGAAAAAACTCGCTCTATCCCTTGCAGCTCTTTTGCTGGCAGGTTCTTTGGCGGGATGTGCTAGCTGGATTGATCGTGGAGAATCCATGACAGCTGTTGGTTCAACGGCTCTTCAGCCCTTGGTCGAAGCAGCAGCAGATGAATTTGGCTCTATGCACATTGGAAAAACAGTCAACGTCCAAGGTGGAGGATCTGGTACAGGTCTGTCTCAGGTTCAGTCTGGAGCCGTTGATGTAGGAAATTCAGACGTATTTGCCGAGGAAAAAGACGGTATAAACGCATCCGCTCTAGTAGACCACAAGGTTGCTGTAGCGGGCTTGGCAGTGATTGTAAACAAAGAAGTTGACGTTGAAAATCTGACAACTGAACAACTCCGTAGTATCTTCACAGGCCAAGTGACCAACTGGAAAGAGGTCGGTGGAAAAGATCTAGCCATTTCTATTATCAACCGTGCAGCAAGTTCTGGTTCGCGTGCAACCTTTGATAGTGTTGTCATGGATGGCCAATCTGCCATGCAGAGTCAAGAACAGGATTCAAATGGGATGGTCAAAAACATTGTTTCCCAGACACCAGGAGCCATTTCTTACCTAGCCTTTGCCTATGTGGATGACTCGGTGAAACGCATGAAGTTGAATGGCTATGAGCCAATTGCAGAAAATGTTACAAGCAATAACTGGCCTTTGTGGTCTTACGAACACATGTATACCCTAGGTCAACCAAATGAATTGGTGGCAGAATTTCTCAACTTTGTCCTCTCAGATGAAGCGCAAAGTGGAATCGTTAAGGGGATGGGTTACATTTCTGTTAAGGAAATGAAGGTTGAAAAAGATGCTGTCGGAACGGTGACAGCGCTAGAAGGGAGTCAATAATGAATCAAGAAGAATTAGCTAAAAAATTACTTTCTCCCTCAAAGAACTCTCGTTTAGAGAAACTAGGAAAAGGTTTGACCTTTGCCTGTCTGTCTTTGATTGTCATCATTGTGGCAATGATTTTGATTTTCGTAGCCCAAAAAGGCTTGTCGACCTTCTTTGTCAATGGAGTTAATATCTTTGATTTCCTATTTGGTCAAACTTGGAATCCTTCAGGTAAACAATTTGGTGCCCTTCCTATGATTTTGGGTTCCTTTATTGTCACAATCCTGTCAGCACTTATCGCAACTCCTTTTGCCATTGGAGCAGCTGTCTTTATGACCGAAGTCTCACCAAAAGGTGCTAGAATCTTGCAACCAGCCATTGAATTGCTGGTCGGTATCCCTTCCGTTGTGTATGGATTTATCGGTTTGCAGGTCGTAGTTCCTTTTGTTCGCAGTGTCTTTGGTGGAACTGGTTTTGGGATTTTGTCAGGGATTTTCGTTCTCTTTGTCATGATTTTACCGACGGTAACCTTTATGACAACGGATAGTTTGCGTGCGGTGCCTCGTCACTACCGTGAAGCTAGTTTGGCTATGGGGGCCACTCGTTGGCAAACCATCTGGCGCGTGACCTTGAAGGCAGCGCGTTCAGGGATTTTCACAGCAGTGGTCTTTGGGATGGCGCGTGCCTTTGGTGAGGCCTTGGCCATTCAGATGGTAGTCGGAAACTCAGCAGTTGTCCCAACTTCATTGACAACACCTGCTGCGACCTTGACCTCTGTGTTGACCATGGGTATCGGAAATACCGTTATGGGAACAGTTGACAATAACGTTCTCTGGTCACTGGCCTTAGTCTTACTCTTGATGAGTTTGGCCTTCAACAGTGTGATTAAATTGATTACGAAAGAAAGAGGAAAGAAAAACTATGCACGCTAAGAAATTAGATAAAATTGCAACAGCTGTCCTCTACTCGATTGCAGGGATTATCGTTGCCATCTTGGCATCCTTGATTCTCTATATCTTGGTTCGTGGTTTGCCTCACATCTCTTGGTCTTTCTTGACTGGCAAATCATCTTCTTACCAAGCAGGTGGAGGGATTGGAATTCAGCTTTATAATTCCTTCTTCCTTTTGGTCATTACCTTGATTATCTCTGTGCCTTTGTCTATGGGAGCTGGGATTTTCCTAGCTGAATATGCCAAGAAAGGTCCTGTGACCAATTTTGTCAGAACCTGTATTGAAATCTTATCTTCACTGCCATCAGTGGTTGTGGGTCTCTTTGGTTATTTGATCTTTGTAGTTCAGTTTGAGTATGGATTTTCAATAATCTCAGGTGCCTTGGCCTTGACGGTCTTTAACCTGCCTCAGATGACGCGTAATGTTGAGGACAGTTTGAAACACGTTCACCATACGCAGCGTGAAGCTGGTCTGGCCCTTGGGATTTCTCGTTGGGAGACTGTGGTCCATGTGGTCATTCCAGAAGCCCTACCAGGTATTGTGACTGGAGTCGTCTTGGCCTCTGGTCGTATATTTGGTGAGGCTGCGGCTCTTATCTATACAGCAGGACAATCCGCTCCAGCCCTTGACTGGTCTAACTGGAATATTCTCAGTGTGACTAGCCCAATCTCTATCTTCCGTCAAGCAGAAACCTTGGCTGTCCACATCTGGAAGGTCAATAGTGAAGGAACCATTCCAGATGGAACTATCGTATCAGCAGGTTCTGCGGCCGTGCTCCTCATCTTTATCCTCATTTTTAACTTTGGAGCCCGTAAACTCGGAAGCTACTTACACAAGAAATTAACCGCTGCCTAAAGGAGAAGCCATGTCAAAATATAATTGGGATGAAAAGCATATCATCACCTTTCCTGAAGAGAAAGTGGCCCTCTCTACTAAGGATTTACATGTTTACTACGGTAAAAATGAATCTATTAAGGGCATCGATATGCAATTTGAAAAAAATAAAATCACGGCCTTAATTGGCCCTTCTGGTTCAGGGAAATCAACCTACCTCCGCAGTCTCAACCGTATGAATGATACCATTGATATTGCCAAGGTCACAGGTCAAATCCTCTATCAAGGGATTGATGTCAACCGCCCAGAAATCAACGTTTATGAGATGCGCAAGCACATTGGAATGGTCTTCCAACGCCCAAATCCCTTTGCCAAGTCTATCTACCGCAATATCACTTTTGCTCATGAACGTGCAGGGGTTAAGGACAAGCAAGTCTTGGATGAAATTGTGGAAACTTCTCTCCGTCAAGCTGCCCTTTGGGATCAGGTCAAAGACGATTTGCACAAGTCAGCCTTGACCTTATCAGGTGGTCAGCAGCAACGTCTTTGTATCGCTCGTGCTATTTCTGTTAAACCAGATATTCTCTTGATGGATGAGCCAGCGTCTGCCTTGGATCCGATTGCGACAGCCCAGCTGGAAGAAACCATGTTGGAATTAAAGAAGGACTTTACCATCATTATCGTGACCCACAGTATGCAACAGGCTGCGCGTGCTAGTGATTACACAGGATTTTTCTACTTGGGTGACTTGATTGAGTATGATAAGACGTCTAATATTTTCCAAAATGCCAAACTACAGTCAACCAATGACTACGTAACAGGACACTTTGGATAGAAAGGAAACAGTATGACAGAAGCGATTTTACAGGTGTCAGACCTGTCCGTTTACTACAATCAAAAGAAGGCCTTGAATAGTGTTTCCCTCTCTTTCCAACCCAAGGAGATTACAGCCTTGATTGGTCCATCTGGATCAGGGAAATCAACCCTCCTCAAGGCTATCAACCGCATGGGGGATCTCAATCCAGAGGTGACCACAACTGGTTCAGTAGTTTATAACGACCATAATATTTACAGCCCACGTACAGATACAGTTGAATTGCGGAAGGAAATCGGTATGGTTTTCCAACAGCCCAACCCTTTCCCTATGTCCATCTACGAAAATGTTGTCTATGGGCTTCGTATCAATGGAGTGAAGGACAAGCAGGTTCTGGATGAAGCAGTGGAAAAAGCCTTGCAACGAGCTTCTATCTGGGATGAGGTCAAGGATCGCCTACATGATTCAGCTATCGGACTTTCAGGTGGACAACAGCAACGTGTCTGCGTTGCCCGTGTCTTGGCAACCAGTCCTAAAATCATTCTCTTGGATGAACCGACTTCAGCCTTGGACCCTATCTCGGCTGGTAAGATTGAGGAAACCTTGTATGGTCTAAAAGATAAATATACCATGCTCTTGGTTACGCGTTCTATGCAACAAGCCTCTCGTATTTCTGACAAGACAGGATTTTTCCTAGATGGAGATTTGATTGAGTTTAACGATACCAAGAAGATGTTCCTCAACCCACAACACAAGGAAACAGAAGATTATATTTCAGGAAAATTTGGATAAGGAGATAAATGATGTTACGTTCTCAATTTGAAGAAGATTTAGAGAAATTGCACAACCAGTTCTACGCTATGGGACAAGAAGTGCTATCTCAAATCAATCGTACGGTGCGTGCCTTTGTTACGCATGACCGTGATTTGGCCAAGGAAGTCATCGAAGACGATGCAGAAGTAAACGAATACGAAGTGAAATTGGAGAAGAAATCATTTGAAATGATTGCCCTTCAACAACCCGTTTCTCAGGACTTGCGTACTGTTTTGACAGTCTTGAAGGCTGTATCTGACTTGGAACGTATGGGTGACCATGCTGTTTCTATTGCCAAGGCGGCAATTCGTATGAAAGGGGAGCAACGTATCCCAGCTGTTGAAGAAGAAATCAAGAAAATGGGTCGCGATGTCAAGAACTTCGTCGAAGCAGCCCTTGAACTCTACCTGAATGGTTCAGTAGACCATGCCTATGAAGTAGCAGCCATGGACGAAAAAATCAACCATTATTTTGATAGCATTCGTGACTTGGCTACAGAAGAAATCAAGAAAAATCCAGATGCCATCGTTACAGGTCGTGATTACTTCCAAGTGATTGCCTTCTTGGAACGCATTGGAGATTATGCCAAGAATATCTGTGAATGGGTTGTTTACTTTGAAACAGGTAAGATTGTCGAACTATAAAATAGGTTCATTCTGTATAAAAAGGAGCTGGAAGCCAACTGATAGCTCCTTTTCTTGAATGAAAAAAATATTTTCAAGATAAAAATTCAAAAAAGTGCTTGACAAGTAGCTTGAATAGCGTTATAATTATACAAAATCAACAGAGAGGTTGTTTATTTATGAAATCAAAAAAATGGATATTTGTTTTATGTAGTTTTCTTGCAAGTTTCTTCTTAGTAGCTTGCCAGTCAGGTTCGAATGGTTCTCAGTCAGCTGTTGAGGCCATTAAGCAAAAGGGGAAATTAGTTGTGGCGACTAGTCCTGACTATGCACCTTTTGAATTTCAGTCTTTAGTTGACGGGAAAAATCAGGTAGTCGGTGCGGACATTGATATGGCTCAAGCTATCGCTGATGAACTTGGGGTGAAGTTGGAAATCTCAAGCATGAGTTTTGACAATGTTTTAACCAGTCTTCAAACTGGTAAGGCTGACCTAGCAGTTGCGGGAATTAGTGCTACTGACGAGAGAAAAGAAGTTTTTGATTTTTCAATCCCTTACTATGAGAACAAGATTAGTTTCTTGGTTCGTAAAGCTGATGTAGAAAAATACAAGGATTTAACTAGCCTTGAAAGTGCTAATATTGCAGCCCAAAAAGGGACTGTTCCAGAATCTATGGTCAAGGAACAATTACCAAAAGCACAGCTGACTTCCCTAACCAATATGGGGGAAGCAGTTAATGAATTGCAGGCTGGAAAAGTAGATGCTGTTCATATGGATGAGCCTGTTGCCCTTAGCTATGCTGCTAAAAACGCGGACCTAGCTGTCGCAACTGTCAGCTTGAAGATGAAGGACGGCGAAGCCAACGCAGTTGCCCTTAGAAAAAATAGTGCTGATTTGAAAGAAGTGGTGGACAAGGTCATCCAAAAACTCAAGGATGACGGCACCTACCA
The DNA here is from genome assembly GCF_013276615.1 of Streptococcus sp. 1621. NCBI lineage: Bacteria > Bacillati > Bacillota > Bacilli > Lactobacillales > Streptococcaceae > Streptococcus > Streptococcus sp. 1621. The sequence goes on along the minus strand of NZ_VMLJ01000015.1, from coordinate 10,438 downwards.
AAAATATCTTGAAAAGGCAGCAACCTTAACAGAAGTTGAAGAATAATACTCAATGAAA
>NZ_VMLJ01000015.1:0-10298 GCF_013276615.1 Streptococcus sp. 1621 | reverse complement strand
ACGTGGTTTGAAGAGATTTTCGAAGAGTATAAAAAAAGCAGAGTTGGAAGTCATTCCAATTCTGCTTTTAAATAGTTTAAAACCTTTTCCAGATTGTCTAAGGATACCTTGGCAAATTGATAAGGACAGGCATCCAAGTAAGCCTCTTCAAAGAAATCCAAGCCCAGTTGACTGTGTTTGAGACTGGCGATTTTAGAATACTGTCTCAAGTCTAGTAATAAACCATCGTGTAGGGGATAATGAGGAAGGGGACAAGGTGTTTTGGTTAAACTTTTCTCGAGTTGTTTTTGGTAGTCTTCTTGATTGGACAAGCGAGCTAGACGGTTTTTCTCAAACAGTTGACTGTCAATATAGAGTGACAGAGCTTTTTGCATGATGAGGTTGCTGTCGTAGTCTAGGATATTTTTGTAGGCCACAAAGGCTTCTTTAATAGTATTTGGAAGAATGAGCGCCGTAATCCGCAGGGCTGGAAAGAGGCTGGTTGAGAAGGACTTGATATAAATGACGCGCTCTTCTGTATCCAGATAGTGGAAGGTCTGGCCCTTCTTGGAGTCCAAATCACCTAGATAGTCGTCCTCTACGATATAGACACCGTACTTGGTAGCTAAGTCAAGGATAGCTCGTTTGTCCTGCTCAGAATAGGAATGCCCCAGAGGATAGTGAAAACGAGGGATGGTATAGAAAAACTTAATTTTTCCTGTTTTGAAGTGACTTTCCAGCTCCTCCAAGTCAATCCCATCAATGCCTCGTTCAATGGTTTGATAGTCCAGACCTTGAGCAATCAAGAGTCGATTCATCCGATGATAGGTCGGTTGTTCCACCAAGATTTCCTTTGCTTGGCTAGGGAAGGATATTTGAGAAAGGATAAACAGGGCTTGTTGGGTCCCAGAAGTCAATACTAGTTGGTCAGCCTTGCAGTAGAGGGCTTGATCAAAGAGGAGTTTATGAATAGACTGTCTTAGGTCTTCTAATCCTTCTTGATTGTCATAGTAGTTGAAGAGGTAGTTTTCCCGTCCAATCAAGGTTTCATTGACGCAGAGTCGGAAATCGTCATAGGCACTGGCATGTTCGTCAGTGACTTCGATTTCTAGGTCCTGGTGTTGCCCTTGCTCTAAGACATAGTAGCCACTCTGGGGCTTGGCATAGAGGTATTGTTCGTGCCGTAATTCCAGCAGGGCACGTTGAATGGTGTCCTTGCTACAGTGAAAGTCAAGGCTCAGTTGACGGATAGAAGGCAGGCGACTTCCCGTTGGAAAACGTCCAGACTCGATACCGTTTTTCAGATAGGAAACGACCTCTTGGTACTTGCTTTGTTTCTTCATTCCAGACCTCCCTTGATTTTGTTACATTGTACCTTTTTTTTTCCTTCTTGGCAATGTCTAAAGTGTTTCTCTCGTTCACATCTAGGGGCAAATGTGGTATACTTAGGAGTAAGATTTATAGAATAATAGACAAGAAAGAGAATGGATAAGAACGTGCAGGAACCAGTGAAATTATTTCAATACAATACCCTTGGAGCCTTGATGGCTGGCCTTTATGGTGGTACTATGACAGTAGGAGAATTGCTAGAGCATGGTGACCTTGGTTTGGGAACCTTGGATTCCATTGATGGGGAATTGATTGTCTTGGATGGCAAGGCTTATCAGGCCAAAGGATCAGGCGACCAGCCAGAAATTGTGGAGGTGTCACCAGATGCCCTTATTCCTTATGCAGCAGTAGTACCGCACCAGGCAGAGGTCATTTTCCGCCAGCGCTTTGAGATGACAGACAAGGAATTGGAAGAGCGAATCGAGTCTTATTATGATGGGGAAAATCTTTTCCGCTCAATTAAGATTCGTGGCGAATTTTCACATATGCATGTGCGCATGATTCCCAAGTCGACACCAGATACCAAGTTTGCTGATGTCGCGACCCATCAACCGGAATATAGTCGTGACAATGTGGCGGGGACCATTGTTGGTTTCTGGACGCCAGAGATTTTCCATGGAGTCAGTGTGGCAGGCTACCATCTGCACTTCATTTCAGATGATTTGACCTTCGGTGGTCATGTCATGGACTTTGTCATCAAGGAAGGTATTATCGAGGTGGGAGCTGTTGACCAATTGGACCAACGTTTCCCAGTCCAAGATCGTCAATACTTGTTTGCTAAGTTCAATGTTGATGAGATGAAAAAAGATATTGAAAAGGCAGAATAGGAGAAGAAAATGAACATTCATATCATTATTACCATTGTGTTTTTGCTGACTTTTCTAACAGAGAGCATTTGGTATGCCAAAAAGAAATACCAGATTAATCTAGCTGTCTTGGGCTTGGGTGCTGTTGCCTTCTTTGTTTCTTCGCAGATTTTAGAAAAACTGGTGCATATCTTAGTTTTACATCCTCAAAAAGACGGTAGTATTGCCCTCTTGCAAGACCATCCGCTTGTCTATATCATCTATGGCCTAGCCATGGCAGCATTTTTTGAGGAAACTGCTCGTCTTATTTTCTTCAAATGGTTGGAGAAAAAGAGAAGTTTGGAAAAGGCAGACGCCTTGGCCTATGGGTTAGGGCATGGTGGCTTGGAGTTGATTTTCCTAGGTCTTACTAGTTTGCTTAATCTCTACTTCGTTCTCTCAGCAGTTCAAACGCAGAATCCACAGGTCATGCAATTGCTGTCTGAAAATATGTTGAAAACTATCCAGTCGCTATCAGTCTGGCAGATTTATTTGCTTGGTTTTGAGCGAATCTTGGCCCTAGGTTTCCAATTACTCTTGACTGTTTGGGTTTACCAAGCTGTTCGCCAGAAGAAATGGATTTATCTCCTAGCGGCCTATGGACTACATGTCTTCTTTGACCTAGCACCATCTCTAGTCCAAGTTGGCTGGTTGACCAATCCAGTCTTGGTTGAAGTTGTCCTAGCACTTGAACTTGTTCTGGTTGCCTATGGAACAAAGGCTATCTTTTGTAAAAAATCATAATAAAAGGGGGAAACCTCTTTTTCTTATGCAAAATCCAAACAAGGTCTTTTTAGGGTCGTCAAATGTCTCTAAAAATGGTATAATGGAATGAATTTTGTAAAAGGAAGAGTGACATGTCTGTAAGAGAAAAAATGCTTGAAATCTTAGAAGGGATTGATATCCGTTTTAAGGAACCCTTGCATAGCTATAGTTATACAAAAGTAGGTGGAGAGGCCGATTATTTGGTCTTTCCACGAAATCGTTTTGAGTTGGCTCGCCTTGTTAAATTTGCCAATCAAGAAAATATCCCTTGGATGGTTCTTGGCAATGCTAGCAACATCATCGTTCGTGATGGTGGGATTCGTGGATTTGTCATCTTGTGTGACAAGCTCAATAACGTTTCCGTTGATGGCTATACCATTGAAGCAGAAGCTGGTGCTAACTTGATTGAAACAACTCGCATTGCGCTTCGTCATAGTTTGACTGGCTTTGAGTTTGCTTGTGGCATTCCAGGAAGCGTTGGCGGTGCTGTCTTTATGAATGCGGGTGCCTATGGGGGCGAGATTGCCCACATCTTGCAGTCTTGTAAGGTCTTGACTAAGGATGGGGAAATCGAGACCCTGTCTGCCAAGGACTTGGCTTTTGGTTACCGCCATTCAGCTATTCAGGAGTCTGGTGCAGTTGTCTTGTCAGCTAAATTTGCCCTAGCCCCAGGAACCCATCAGGTTATCAAGCAGGAAATGGACCGCTTGACGCACCTACGTGAACTCAAGCAACCTTTGGAATACCCATCTTGTGGCTCGGTCTTTAAGCGTCCAGTCGGGCATTTTGCAGGTCAGTTAATTTCAGAAGCTGGCTTGAAAGGCTATCGTATTGGTGGCGTAGAAGTGTCTGAAAAGCACGCAGGATTTATGATCAATGTCGCTGATGGAACGGCTAAAGACTATGAAGATTTAATTGAGTCTGTGATTGAAAAAGTCAAGGAACACTCTGGCGTTACTCTTGAGAGAGAAGTCCGTATTTTAGGTGAAAGCAAGTAGGAAGCTGTAGTTGAAAAGCTGCTGCTATGTCATGGAAAGGGGGTGAAAGCCTATCGTTAGTGCAGAAGAATGTAGGCAGTTCAATCTCCTACACGAGGTAGTAGCGGCCTGACAGAGCCCTGATCTGTTAATCTATGAAAAAGAAGGAATAAATGACAATTGAAAAAACCAATTATTGAATTCAAAAACGTCTCTAAAGTTTTTGAAGACAGCAACACCAAGGTTCTCAAAGACATCAACTTTGAGTTGGAAGAAGGGAAGTTTTACACCCTTTTAGGCGCATCGGGTTCAGGGAAATCAACTATCCTTAACATCATTGCAGGTTTACTGGATGCGACGACAGGAGATATTTTGCTGGATGGTGTCCGCATCAATGACATCCCAACCAACAAGCGAGACGTCCATACAGTCTTCCAATCCTATGCCTTGTTTCCACATATGAATGTGTTTGAAAATGTTGCCTTTCCGCTCCGCTTGCGCAAGATTGACAAGAAAGAAATCGAGCAGCGTGTAGCGGAAGTTCTCAAGATGGTTCAGTTGGAAGGGTATGAAAAACGTTCCATCCGTAAACTTTCTGGAGGACAACGTCAGCGTGTGGCCATCGCCCGTGCTATCATCAACCAACCTCGTGTGGTCTTGCTGGATGAGCCCTTGTCAGCGCTGGACTTGAAATTAAGAACAGACATGCAGTATGAACTGCGTGAACTGCAACAACGATTGGGCATTACCTTTGTCTTTGTCACTCACGATCAGGAAGAAGCGTTGGCCATGAGTGACTGGATTTTCGTTATGAATGATGGTGAGATTGTCCAGTCAGGAACACCTGTGGACATCTACGACGAGCCGATTAACCACTTTGTTGCCACCTTTATCGGGGAGTCAAATATCTTGCCAGGAACCATGATTGAGGACTACTTGGTTGAGTTTAACGGCAAACGCTTCGAAGCGGTCGATGGAGGGATGAAGCCAAATGAACCTGTTGAGGTCGTTATTCGTCCAGAGGACTTGCGGATTACCCTTCCTGAAGAAGGCAAGCTCCAAGTTAAGGTTGATACCCAGCTCTTCCGTGGGGTGCACTATGAAATTATCGCCTATGACGAACTTGGAAATGAATGGATGATCCACTCAACTCGTAAGGCCATTGTTGGTGAGGAAATCGGTCTGGACTTTGAACCAGAAGACATCCATATCATGCGTCTCAACGAAACTGAAGAAGAGTTCGATGCTCGTATCGAAGAATACGTGGAAATCGAAGAGCAAGAAGCAGGTCTGATCAATGCAATCGAGGAGGAAAGAGATGAAGAAAACAAGCTCTAAACTCTTTGTAGTGCCCTACATGCTTTGGATTGCACTCTTTGTCCTGGCACCCTTGGTCTTGATTTTCGGACAATCCTTTTTCAACATTGAAGGCCAGTTTAGTTTAGAAAACTATAAATCTTACTTTACGTCACAAAACTTGACCTACCTAAAAATGAGTTTCAACTCAGTGCTTTATGCAGGGATTGTGACCTTTGTGACTCTTCTCATCAGCTATCCGACAGCCCTCTTTTTGACCCGTTTCAAGCACCGTCAACTCTGGCTCATGCTAATTATCCTGCCTACATGGATCAATTTGCTCCTCAAGGCCTATGCCTTTATCGGAATTTTTGGTCAAAATGGCTCTATTAACCAATTCTTGGAATTTATCGGAATCGGTTCGCAACAGTTGCTCTTTACCGATTTCTCCTTTATCTTTGTCGCAAGCTACATCGAGCTTCCTTTTATGATTTTGCCCATTTTCAATGTCTTGGACGATATGGATAACAATCTCATCAATGCCAGCTATGACCTAGGTGCGACCAAGTGGGAGACTTTCCGTCATGTCATCTTCCCTCTGTCTATGAACGGCGTGCGAAGTGGAGTTCAGTCGGTCTTTATTCCCAGCTTGAGTCTCTTCATGCTGACACGTTTGATTGGTGGGAACCGTGTTATTACACTGGGAACGGCTATTGAGCAGAACTTCCTGACCAATGACAACTACGGTATGGGTTCAACCATCGGTGTGATTCTCATCCTGACCATGTTCATCACCATGTGGGTGACCAAGGAAAGGAGAGAACGATGAAAAAATTTGCCAACCTTTATCTGGGACTGGTCTTTCTTGTCCTCTACCTGCCAATCTTTTACCTGATTGGCTATGCCTTTAACGCAGGCAATGACATGAATAGCTTTACAGGCTTTAGCTTGAGCCATTTTAAAACCATGTTTGGCGATGGTCGTCTTATGTTGATTGTGACTCAGACCTTTTTCTTGGCCTTTCTATCAGCCTTGATTGCGACCATTATCGGGACTTTTGGTGCCATTTACATCTACCAGTCTCGGAAGAAATACCAAGAATCCTTTTTATCGCTCAATAATATCCTTATGGTTGCGCCTGATGTTATGATTGGTGCCAGTTTCTTGATTCTCTTTACCCAACTCAAGTTTTCACTTGGCTTTTTGACTGTTCTATCTAGTCACGTGGCCTTCTCCATTCCTATCGTGGTCTTGATGGTCTTGCCACGTCTCAAGGAAATGAATGGCGACATGATTCATGCGGCTTACGACTTGGGAGCCAGTCAATTTCAGATGTTCAAGGAAATCATGCTTCCTTACCTGACACCGTCTATCATTGCAGGTTATTTCATGGCCTTCACCTATTCGCTAGATGACTTTGCTGTGACCTTTTTTGTAACGGGAAATGGCTTTTCAACCCTGTCAGTCGAGATCTACTCTCGAGCTCGTAAGGGGATTTCGCTAGAAATCAATGCCCTGTCTGCCCTTGTCTTTCTCTTTAGTATTATCCTAGTTGTTGGCTATTACTTTATTTCACGTGAGAAGGAGGAGCAAGCATGAAAAAACTCTATTCATTTTTAGCAGGAATTGTAGCCATTATCCTGGTCTTGTGGGGAATTGCGACTCATCTCGATAGTAAAATCAATAGCCGAGATAGTCAAAAATTGGTTATCTACAACTGGGGGGACTACATCGATCCAGAACTCTTGGAGCAATTCACAGAAGAAACAGGAATCCAAGTCCAGTATGAGACCTTTGACTCCAACGAAGCCATGTATACAAAGATTAAGCAGGGTGGAACGACCTACGATATCGCCATTCCTAGTGAATACATGATCAACAAGATGAAGGACGAAGATCTCTTGGTTCCGCTTGATTATTCAAAACTTGAAGGTCTTGAAAATATCGGACCAGAGTTCCTCAACCAGTCCTTTGACCCAGGCAATAAATTCTCCATCCCTTACTTCTGGGGAACCTTGGGAATTGTTTACAATGAAACCATGGTAGAGGAAGCGCCTGAGCATTGGGATGACCTCTGGAATCCAGAGTATAAGAACTCTATCATGCTCTTTGATGGGGCGCGTGAGGTACTGGGACTGGGGCTCAACTCCCTCGGCTACAGCCTCAACTCCAAGGATACCCAGCAATTGGAAGAGACAGTGGATAAGCTCTACAAGTTGACTCCAAATATCAAGGCTATTGTGGCGGATGAGATGAAGGGCTACATGATTCAGAACAACGCTGCTATCGGCGTGACCTTTTCAGGGGAAGCCAGCCAAATGCTGGAAAAAAACGAAAATCTACGCTATGTGGTACCGACTGAGGCCAGCAACCTTTGGTTTGACAATATGGTCATTCCCAAAACCGTCAAAAACCAAGATGCCGCCTATGCCTTTATCAACTTTATGTTGAAACCTGAAAATGCACTCAAAAATGCAGAGTATGTCGGCTATTCAACACCAAACCTACCAGCTAAGGAATTACTCCCAGAGGAGAAAAAAGAAGACAAGGCATTCTATCCAGATGCTGAAACCATGAAACACCTAGAAGTTTATGAGAAATTTGACCATAAATGGACAGGAAAATATAGCGACCTCTTCCTACAGTTTAAAATGTATCGGAAGTAGGAGTTAGCAGTCACGAAACGAATCAGTCAAGCTGGTTCGTTTTTTTTTTGAATCAGATGGAAGTGTCAGTATGAAATTGAAAAATTCAATTCTCAATAAACCTTTGAAAAAAATATTTAAGCCCTTGACCGTTATTAAGACCTTCTGTATAATGATATAAGAGAGATTATGCAAAATTTTCCATATAAATAAAAGAGAAATACAATATGAATGAAAAGATATATTTGAAGGATATTTTCAGATTTAATGAGTTATTGTCACAATCGGAGTATAAAGGGTATCGTATTAAGTTACGATTTAACAAGAATTGGGATGATTATAGTTTTGTTGATGATTATATCAGTGGATCTGAAGATTTTTTACCATGGATTTTAAGTAATGGTTCAGATAAAAAAAGTCGAAATCGTAGAAACGAAATTCAGTTTCAATTTATAGAAGTGGAGTATCATAAATGGCTCTTTGTTGGGGCCTATCTTATAAAAGAAACGAATAGTCAGATAAAGCAAGTGACCTATGGGAACCATCATGTTAAGTTCGCTTTAGCTGAACGATTAGAAGAGTATGATAAGTTTATAGAAAAAGTTTTGGTTAATCATACTAATACAGGTCAATCATGGTTTTATGTTAATCCTAAAATAATTGAATCAGTTGTAGTAGAATCTGTAAACAGTATTTCCTATTTTAATCAAACGTCTCATTTTCCAGGTTATGAAAATATTTCATTTTCTTATCAAGAATTAAAGAAAAATTGGGCAAACAGTTCTTGGAGACAATATCTATCAGCTGTTTATGGTGTCTATGTTATTACTGATGTTAGGACAGGAAAGCTCTATGTAGGTTCTGCTTATGGAGATAATGGAGTTTATGGAAGATGGTCTACATACTTAAGTGAAGGATATGATAAATCCGAAATGGAAGAAAATCGTTATCCGAATAAAAGATTGTGTGAGATAGTCGAAAAATATGGAATAAGTTATATTAAAAAGTATTTTCAATATAGTATATTAGAGATTTTTCCAAAGAATGAAGTTGGAAAACAAAAGGCACTTCAACGTGAACGATATTGGAAGAAAGTATTAAAATCTAAAGAACATGGTTATAATGCAAATTAGGAGAGGCTATGAATAATTTGAATGATTGGGAAAAAGCTCGTCGAGAAGAAGAATTGAATCAAGAGCTAAAAAGACAGAATAACTTGTTGGAACAGCAGAGATGGGAACAGCAGTTTTCTAACCAAAAACAACAGGCAGCACTAGATGAACAAAATCGTCTTGCTCGAGAACAACAAGAAACATTAAAAGAGAGAAATGAGTTAGAACGTCAGAGGCAATGGGATGAGGAATCTCGACATCAAAGAGAGTTAGAATTACGTATTGAGCAACAATATAAAGATAATATATTTGATTTAAAAAAACTGTGGGCCAAAGCTGAATCAGAAAATGAGAGAGGGAGAATTCAGATACTCTTAGCAGAAGCAGAAGCTGACTGGAATGAGTATATACTGGAGAAAGAGAGAGAAGCAGAAAGAAAGCGATTGGCTACAGAGCAATTTCAAATAAAACAGCAGGAAGAAAGAGAACAGAATGAATTATTAGAGCGCCGTAGACAGAAAATTAGTAGGATAAAGTGGTTTTTTGGAATAGTTATAAGCTTACTTTTATTAGTGATAATTGTAACTTTTTTCATAGGTATGAATAAGTCTAAATCATCTCATAATAGTACTAAGCAATCAACTCAATCATCTAATTCAGCAACCTCCACAAGTTCTACAAAGCAAGCTTCTCTTGGTGGAAATAAATCTAAAGATAAACAAACTTCATCAACAAGTTCTGCTTCTTCTAGACCACAGGCTACAAAAGTATATATTGGAAACCTTATTGGTTTAAGTAAATCTGATGCTATATCAGAATTGAAGAGTAGAAAAATTACTGAGAATCATATAAAAGTTGAGGAAGAAGAAAGTGATGAATATTCTCCCGGTACAATTTTACGTCAGAGTTTATCGGAGGGAACTTTATATGATTTGAATGATTCATCCGATATTATTTTGACTGTTGCAAAAGAACGAACTAGCGCTACAATGCCAAATTATGCAGGTTCAAGTTTTGAATTTACCAAAAATAATTTAATCACATTGTTGGTATTAAAGAAGCCAATATTGAAAGAGTAGAAGTTTCAACTGCTCCTGAAGGTACATCGGAGGGAACTGTAGTAGATCAAAGTCCGAAAGTAGGAGAGGAAGTTGATTTGAAACGTACACGAGTTAAAATTTCAATTTATAAGCCCAAAAATTCTCAAACATCACGAAGTAGATCTAGATAAATTAAGAGGTTAATGCAGAAAGTTAACTTATGGCTAACACATGGGTAAATTCCCAAACT
>NZ_VMLJ01000014.1:0-30346 GCF_013276615.1 Streptococcus sp. 1621 | reverse complement strand
ATACCAAGTATCATCTATCTGTGTTTTATACATTAGAATCCAATTTATACTCTTCGAAAATCTCTTCAAACCGCGTCAACGTCGCCTTGCCGTATATATGTTACTGACTTCGTCAGTTCTATCTGCAACCTCAAAACAGTGTTTTGAGCTGACTTCGTCAGTTTTATCTACAACCTCAAAGCAGTGTTTTGAGCAGCCTGCGGCTAGTTTCCTAGTTTGCTCTTTGATTTTCATTGAGTATTATTTTGCATTTCTCTTTAAAGAAAAATGATCCGGTACGGGGTCCTTACCTGTTTTCGACCAGGGATGGCAACGTAAAATCCGAGCCAAGCCCATCAAAACACCCTTGAAGCCATGTTTTTCAATAGCCTCAATCATGTAGTTTGAACAAGTCGGCTCAAAGCGACAAGAGGGGGGAAAGGCTGGTGAGATAAAACGTTGGTAAAAGCGCATAGGCGCTATTAAAATTCGTTTCATTATTTCTTGGTTACAGCCATGGTGTGTAGTTGGCTGATTTCTTTTTTATTAAGGCGACGTGATTCTCCTGGACGGAGACCTGTCAAATCTAGATGTCCGAAACGAGTCCGAGACAACTTATCTACTTGGAGACCAACAGCTTCAAACATCTTTTTAACCTGGTGGTTACGCCCTTCATGAATGGTCAACTGCACTACTGAGCGGTTTTTGACTGGATCCACTTTGAGAATCTCATAGACAGCTGGCTTGGTTTTCTTGCCATCAATCTCAAGTCCACGAGTCAAGGGGCGGAGATTATCCTTATTGGCCACACCTTTAACACGCGCGACATAAACCTTGTCAATCTCATTACGAGGGTGAATCATCTCATCCGTAAAATCTCCATCATTGGTCAAAATCAAGACACCTGATGTATCCCAGTCCAAACGACCTACAGGGTAGATGCGCTCTTTCACGTTGGGCAAGAGGTCGACAACAGTCTTGCGGCCCTTGTCATCTGTCACACTGGAAATGACACCGCGTGGTTTGTTAAGCAGATAATAGACCTTTTCTTCGTTGTAGATAGGCTGGCCTTCAACTTCGACCTTGTCGCCTGACTTGATAGTGGTTGCTAGTTCACGTACCACTTGGCCGTTAACCGTCACCAAGCCTTGCTTGATCAACTCTTCTGCTTTTCTCCTACTGGCCACACCTGCGTGGGCAATATACTTATTGATTCTCATCTTCTTCTATCCTTTCACCAAATAATTGGCTTTCTTGGGCTTGAATCTCAAGCTCATCAATCACTGGTAATTCTTCTAAATGATTTATCCCCATGTAATCTAGGAAATAATCTGTAGTCACATAGAGGTTGGGGCGTCCCAACACTTCTTTTTTCCCATCTTCTCGTATCAAGTCAAAGGCCTGCAACTTTGCCAAGGCCCCACTCGAGTTGACCCCACGAATGGCATCAATCTCTATCCGTGTGATGGGCTGTTTGTAGGCAACGATGGACAAGGTCTCAAGGGCAGCCCGAGATAAACTCTGGTTGATGGGTGCTTTAGAGTATTCCTTCAAAATCTCTGCAAATTGAGGCTTGGTCACCAATCTATAAGCGCCCCCTGTCTCAATCAGAGCCAAACTGGAATCTGGGTCCTTTTCATACTTCTGGGCTAATTTTTCTAAACTCTGTTGGATGCCTGTCGGTGGCAGAGAGAGGAGTTCAGCTAACTGGCGGACTCTAATCCCATCTTCACCCGCTACAAACAAGAGCGCTTCTATTTTTGCTAAAGTACTCATCTTTCCTCTCTATCAAGTCTAGCTTTGGGCCACTTGACTTTCTTCCTTCTTTTCCATGAGATAAATATCTCCGAAACTTTCCTCTTGCACAAGAATCAGCTCCTGGGTTTTGATTAACTCTAGGGTTGCCAAAAAGAGGGTAATGATCTCTTGGAGATTCTGGGCTTCCTTGAACAAATCCTGCAAGCGCAATTGATCTCGTCCAGTCAAGGACTCTTTCACGATAACCATCATGTCCTCAATCTTATACTCATCCCGCAAGATAGTCGTGTGATTCTGTGCAAACTCCTCTTTTTTCTTGGCTAGGATATTTGAAAAAGCCAAAAAGAGGTCAATGGTCGTCTTGTCATGAACAAGCTCCGCATCTTCGTAAATCAACTCTGTCGGCGCTTTGGAATAGTGCTGGGCCCGTTCTTGGTGCTTGGCTTCCAAGTGTTCACCCAAGAGCTTGAACTTGCGGTATTCTTCGATTTGAGAGAGAAGGTCCTGCTCCAGGTCATCCTCCAAGTCGGTCACTTCTGCCACCTTTGGAAGGAGTTTGCGGCTCTTAATCAGCATGAGCTGACTGGCCATAACCATGTACTCACCCGTCACTTCCAGACGCATGGCCTGCAAGGTTGAGACATAGGCTAGATACTGTTCGATAACTTCCGTAATGGGCACATCGTAGATATCCATCTGGTACTTAAAAACCAGGTGCAAGAGCAAGTCCAGGGGCCCTTCAAAATCTTTTAATTTAATATCCATTATCTATATTTTTCTAAGGTCAGGACTGTTTTTAATCCTAATTTTTTTGCAATTTCGTACAAATCGACCTTGTTTTCTATTTGTCTGAGAATGAACTGTTCCCGTAGGGCTTGAGCGGATAAGGTTGGGAAACCTTTCTCCTTGACAAAGGACTCTAGCTGACGGAAGGCCCACTGACGAGAATAGGCTTTCCCTGCCCTTTCAAAGAGATAGGTCTGGCCCATCAAGGGTTCCAACTCTGAAAGCAAGGTCGTGGGAATAGTTACAATCCTCTGTTGGGAAGCCTTCTTGATTCTCAACACTTGAAAGTCCAGATTGATATCCGCAACCTTTAGAACTAAAATCTCACTTGGCAAGAGTCCCATTTCTAGGATTAAGAGCGCTAGCAAGCGACCCTCTGGATAGTCGCTTTCCTGCCAAAAAGAGTCTAGGTCTAACAGTTCTGGCTTTTCGGTCTTCTTTTCAGCTTGTTTAGCTAATTCTAAGCGGTAAAAGCTGTCCACCTCTCCTTTTTGATAGAGAAAGTAGAGAAATTGATTACAGGCCGAAATCTTTCGCTTCTGGGCGCTGATTTTTAGATTGGCTAGTTGGGCTTGGTAAATCTTGAGACCGGTCTCAGAAATCCGCTCTCCTATAATGTCTAAAAATTGCTCCAAATCATACTTATAGGACTGCTTGGAATTGGCAGACAAACCCTGCTTTTCCTCTAAAAAGGCTGAAATCCTGTCTTTCATTTGCATCGAATCTCATATTCCTTACTAAAGTCATGCAAGAGGGCATTGACTGCCTTGAGGATAGACTTGCGCGTAATAATCCCTTGGAAAATTCCTGACGCATCCACAACCGGCAAGAAGGACTCATCTACCAGCTTGTGCAAGACCTCCGTAATGGTAAAATCAGGCGAGACAACCGCTACGTCCCTTTTCGTCATGTGAACGATATCCGTATCCGCCATGATCTCTTGACTCAGGTCATGCTCCATCTGATAAGCCATAATATCTCTGAGCCCAATCGTCCCAACAAACTGTTTTTCATCTGTCACAACGGGAACACGGGTATAGGTCATCTGACTGAGCAAGAGGGTCGCATGATCCGCATTGTGGGTATCAATCAACACGGCTAGATTTTCAGCAGGGGTCAAAAAAGTTTCCTCCTGCCCCAACAAGAAAGTCTCAAACTCCTTGGCAATCATCGGCTAAACTCCTTGGACAAGCCAGGATACACCTCATGGTCTCGTGTCAAAAAGTCCACTTTAAAATAACTATCATCAATCTCCACACGAGCATAGAGACACTCTCTGATGGTCCCACGTGGTTGACTGATGGAACCTGGATTTAGAAAGAGGGTCTTGCCTTCCATCCAAGCGCTTGGCACATGCAAGTGACCATAGAGGCAGATATCGGCCTCTTCCTCCTGAGCCCAGTAGTCCAACTTTTGAAAGTTGAAATTGATGTCAAACAAGTGACCATGGGTTTGGATAATCTTGGTCGAACCAAGCTCAGTCACCAAACGTTCTGGGTAGCCGGCGTAGAAGTCCATGTTCCCTTTAACAACACGGATGCCTTCCCAAAGGGGAGAATCCGGACGTAGTTCAGAATCGCCGTTATGAAAAACGGCATCAACTTTGCCTACATAGCGATTACGGATTTCTTCCACAATCAAGCTATCGCCATGGGAATCGCTCATTACAATGATGGTTTGCTTTGCCATGATGGAAATACCTCCAAAAGTTTTTTAACGGCTAAGGCACGGTGAGATTGGCTATTTTTTTCTTCAAGGGTTAATTCAGCTGAGGACTTGCCTGTCTCTCCCACAAGGAAGAGAGGATCATAGCCAAAGCCATTTTCACCCTTGGGTTCAAAGTTAATGTAGCCAGGCCAGTCTGCTTCAACAACCAAACTTTCCTTGTTTGGACTGGCTACGACTAGGGTTGTATGGAACTGAGCCGAACGATCCTTGAGTTCAAAGACCATGGCCAATTCGTGCAAGAGTTTGGCATTGTTTTCACGGTCAGTAGCTCCCACTCCTGCGAAACGAGCTGACCAGACACCTGGCAAGCCACCAAGGACATCGACTTTGAGACCTGAGTCATCTGCCAAAACCATCTTGCCCGTTAATTGAGAAATAGTTTCTGCCTTGAGACGGGCATTTTCTTCGAAGGTCATGCCTGTTTCAGCTACTTCAGGTAGATCTGGATAATCATTAAGATTTTCTACATCGTAGCCTAGCTTGTCAAAGATAGCTCGGAATTCCTTGGTCTTGCCCTCGTTACGAGTCGCAATCAATAAGGTTTCTCTGACCTTGTTTGTCTCAAAGAATGCTTCTACATCAACACCTTCTTTAGGCAATTCTACATGCAGGAGTTGCCCATTTTCAACTAAGAGAAAAGCCCCCTGACGTTGGATGACTTCCACACTTCGTCCCATTTCTTGGTTGAGGATATCTACCACAAAAGACAATAAACGGTAGAGAGAACCATAGCGTAAAACAGTAACAGAAACAGGAAAACCTCGATCCTCATCTCGAAATCTTTGGGCAAACTCCAATAGAGGAAAATCCAAGTCATCATCCGTCAACGTCCGGACGCCACCAAAAATACCATAGGACCCGACATACCAGTCCTGTTCATCCTTATATTCATAAATTTTATTTGTCATAATTCTACATGCTCCACATGAATCTCTTTTTCCAGCCATTCTTCACCAATTTGTGCAAAACTTTGGCTGCTGGCTGTTGTGTAAAAACGGTGATGGAGTGGTCCGGCATCGCGACCACGATTGATTTCAAAATAATTAAGTAAGACTGAAATGTCCCGTACACACTCTGCCCCACTATCGATAAGTTGAACCTTGGGCCCCATGACATTTTGGATGATGGGGCGAAGGAGTGGATAATGGGTACAGCCCAAAATCAGGCTATCTACCTTTCCAACCAAGGGACGCAGGGTTTCATAGACCACTTTCTTGGTAACACTGGTTGACAGGGCACCAGACTCCACCAAGGGAGCAAACTTGGGACAGGCCAAACTCTCCACCTGTAAGTCCGGATCCAAATCATGGATTTTCTGACGGTAGATATCTGATTGTACCGTCATGGGTGTTCCAATCACTCCGATTTTCCCACCTTGACTGGACTTGATAGCTGCCGAAGCTCCTGGCAAAATAACACCTAGGACAGGAATATCTAGTTGAGCCTTGATTTCTTCCCAGACGACCGCAGTCGCAGTATTACAAGCAATGACAATCATTTTGACATCCTTGGTCAAAAGAAAGTTGACCAACTGCCAAGTATATTCACGAATTTGCTCAGCAGGACGGGGACCATAAGGCGCCCGTGCCGAATCTCCAATATAGACGATTTCTTCATGGGGAAGTTGGCGCATAAGCTCGCGCACAACGGTCAAGCCCCCGACACCCGAATCCAAAAAACCAATTGGTCGATTATCCATACAGTCTTCTTTCTAGTCTTTTTTCTGATTGATAGTTCATTATGATTATTGAGCCTTATGAACCGAATGATAGCCTACTCAACAACTATCTCTCTTAATCATAATCAAATATCAATAGAATGCAAGGAAAAAGTCTCATCCCTAAACCCTTAGCCGACATAGTGAGAAGTCTGGAACTTTCATCCCAGACTTTTCCTTATTTATTTTTTCTTTTTATTGTTAGCAAGGGCTGCCTTTTGTTGGCGGATGATTTGGTGGTAAACTTGTTGTACCTTAGCTTCGCTTGGTTTTTGACCATTTGCACTCAAAAGAGTACGAACTGCTTCAGCATTCAAACGTGGGTTGTCAGCAAATTCTTTTTCAATTTGCTTACGAACCAAGTACATTCCTCCAAGAGCTCCTCCTAGAAAAGCTAGCACAATCAATACAATTGCTAATAGTAAATCCATCATATTTCTCCTGTTTCTTTTTAAGTCTCTTTCATTATACCACAAACTAGCCACCCTGACTAGTTTGTTTTACGCTTTCAGGGATGGAATAGACAGCAAAAAGAACCCTGCTTTTCTGCGAAAGAGGGTTCCTTACTAAGTTTAATTTACATAGATAGCCAGTGTTTGATAGGGTCTGAGTAGAATTTTTTCAGACACTTCTGCATCTTCATAGTTTGAAAGCAAAATCTGTCCATTTTGGTAGGCTGCTGGTAAATCGATTTCCACTTCTGTGACATAAAAATTATTGAGTACTAGTAACTTTTGATCCTCATAATGGCGTTCAAAAGCATAGACTTGTTTGCTATCTTCAAAGGCTGGTTTGTAACTTCCTTCTGAGATGATAGGCATTCCTTTACGAAGTCGAATCAAGTCTTGGTAGAAGGTGAAAATCGGACCTTGAATTTCATTTTCTACATTGATGTGAGGGTAGGATTTTCCCGCCTTGAGCCAAGGTGTCCCTACTGTAAATCCTGCATTTTCCGAAGAATCCCACTGCATGGGAATTCGTGAATTATCACGCGACTTAGCCTGAATAATCTGGAAGGCTTTTTCCTGACTCTTCCCTTCCTCTAAGAGCATCTGATAGGCATTGAGCGATTCGACATCCACATAATCAGCAATAGAATCATAGTCTGGGTCAATCATCCCGATTTCCTCGCCCATATAGATATAAGGTGTCCCACGTGAAAGGTGAATACTAGCCGCTAGCATGGTAGCTCCTTCCTTGCGGAAGTTTTGAATATCAACAAAACGGTTTAAAGCGCGTGGTTGGTCGTGATTGTTCCAGAAGAGGGCGCTCCAACCACCTTTATCACTCATTTCCTTACCCCAACTATGGTAAAGACTCTTCAACTCTTCAAAATCAAAGGGAGCCAAGGTCCACTTTTGCCCATCTTTGTAGTCCACTTTGAGGTGATGAAAATTAAAGGTCATGGATAATTCCTGACGGTCAGACGACGAATAGAGGAGACAGTTTTCCATGGTTGTAGAAGACATTTCCCCAACTGTCATAAAGCTATCGTCTGATCCAAAAGTGGCTTGATTCATCATACGCAAATAGTCATGAACGATAGGCTTGTCTGTATAAGCTGGCTTTCCTTCATTTTCAGGACAATCCACTAAGACTTCATCCTTGCCAATCAAATTGATCACATCAAATCGGAAACCTTTGACACCCTTGTCGCGCCAGAAATTAACAACCTTGAAAAGCTCCTTACGGACATTGGGATTGCGCCAGTTAAGGTCAGCCTGGGTCTCATCAAAGAGGTGAAGGTAGTATTTCCCTGTATTCCCAAAGGGCGCCCATGCAGAGCCACCAAACTTAGACTGCCAATCTGTTGGTTGGTCTTGGATGAAGAAAAAGTCTTGATAATACTTGTCCCCAGCTAAGGCTTTCTGAAACCATTCATGCTCTGTCGAACAATGATTGAGGACCATGTCCAGCATAAAGTCAATCTTGTGTTCTTTACCAACACACACCATTTCCTCAAAATCAGTCATATCACCAAAAAGAGGATCTACTGCCATATAATCTGAAATATCGTAACCATTATCCCGTTGAGGGCTTGGATAGAATGGATTGAGCCAGACCATATCCACACCTAGTTTGGCTAAATAGGGGATTTTTTCGATAATCCCACGTAAGTCCCCAATACCATTGCCAGTGGTGTCTTTGTAAGATTTTGGATAGATTTGATAGACTACTTTTCCTTTATCAAGAGTCATCTGTTTCTCCTTTTCTGATAAAAGGGAGGCACCTGTGTTCCTTCCCTGCTTGTTTTATTTCAATTATACTCAATGAAAATNNGCTGTACTTGAGTACGGTAAGGCGACGCTGACGTGGTTTGAATTTGATTTTCGAAGAGTATTAGATTCGTGTTGCGACCATGAGATCTTCTCCAGCTTGGATCGTTGTCGGATAAGTTCCAGTGATGGTAGCTGTATAAGCATCTTGATTGGTAATAATGATAGGAGTTTCTGTTACCAGGCCTGCAGCCCTAATGACATCCATATCAAAACGAATCAGATTCTGACCAACTGTGACATGGTCTCCTTGGGCTACAAGACTTTCAAATCCTTTGCCATCAAGACCTACTGTATCCATACCGATGTGGATGAGCAATTCCACCCCCTCGTCAGAGACAATACCGATGGCATGCTTAGTAGGGAAAAGAACCGTAACTGTCCCATTGACTGGAGAAGTCAACTCACCTTGGCTTGGTTCAATGACCAGACCTTGCCCCATAACACCTGAAGCAAAGACTGGATCCGTTGCTTGACTTAGTTCTTTCACTTGGCCAGTCAGCGGGCTAACAATTTCTACTGGAGTAAGTTCTACTGGTTCATGACTCACAAATTCTGCTTCTTCTTGAGCAACGAATTCTGCCTGCAAGTCCGTATCGTCCTCTGTTTTTGTAAAGAGATCAGCCTTGCGGAAGAAGAAAGTCAAGAGCATTGGAACAAGAATCGCAACTAGCATAGTTCCTGCAAATGGCAGCATGTATTGAGGTTGAATAGATAGGATACCTGGCAAACCACCGATACCAATAGAAGCCGCCGTTACATTGAAAGTAACGGATAACATGCCTGCAAGGGCTGAACCAGTCATCCCAGCTACAAATGGATAGATGTATTTTACGTTAACCCCAAAAAGAGCTGGTTCTGTAACACCGAGATAGGCTGAAATGGTCGCAGGAAGTGAAACCTGAGCCTCACGCTCATCATGGCGATGCATAAAATAATAGGCAAATACGGCTGAACCTTGGGCAATATTAGAAAGAGCAATCATTGGCCAGAGAGCAGTGCCACCAGCATCCGCAATCAATTGTGTATCAATGGCATTGGTCATGTGATGCAGACCTGTGATGACAAATGGAGCATAGAGGGCACCAAAAATCGCACCGAAGAGCCATTTAACTGGACCAGTTAAACCTGCCAAGACAACTGATGAAAGTCCTTGCCCAATTGTCCAACCGATTGGTCCCAAGACAGTATGAGCCAAAATCAAGGCTGGAATCAATGACAAGAAAGGTACAAAAATCATAGAAATCACTTCTGGGATATGCTTACGCCAGAAAATCTCAAGATAAGACAGACTCAAACCTGCAAGCAAGGCTGGGATAACTTGGGCTTGGTAACCGATACGATTAACAGTAAAGTAGCCAAAATTCCAAACCCAGTTTGCTGCAATTTCTGATGCAGGTGTTGAGGCAACTGCATAGGCATTGAGCAACTGAGGCGATACCAAACAGATTCCGAGAACAATTCCCAAGATTTGGCTGGTTCCCATCTTACGAGAGACAGACCAGGTAATCCCCACTGGCAAGAATTGGAAGATCGCTTCACCAGGCAACCAGAGGAAGTGATTAACCCCTGCCCAAAACTGTGAGGATTCCGTGATGGTCTTGCCATCTAACATCGACCAATGCACACCTTCCAAGACATTACGGAAACCGAGGATCAATCCACCAACAATCAAGGCTGGAATAATCGGAGTAAAGATTTCCGCCAGAGTGGTCATGACACGTTGGACCACGTTTTGATTACTCTTAGCTGCTGACTTGGCTGCTTCTTTGGAAACACCCTCAATACCTGAAACAGCTGTAAAATCATTATAAAAGATGGGCACGTCATTCCCAATAATCACCTGAAATTGACCTGCATTTGTAAAGGTTCCTTTAACAGCTGGAATTGACTCGATAGCTTTAACATTAGCCTTCTTATCATCTCCTAAAACAAACCGCATCCGTGTCGCACAGTGGGTGACGGCAGTCACATTCTCTTTGCCTCCAATTGCCTGAAGCAAATCTTTGGCTTCTTGTTCAAATTTTCCCATTTGATTCTCCTTATACTTGTCAAAGCAAGTTTGATTTGATAGTTCTATTGTAAACGATACCAAACTTGTCTGCAACTTGTTTTGTGTAAAAAGAGGATTTTTTCGTCATTTTTCTGGAACTTGTATGGTAAAATAGATACAGGTGTTCATTAAACTAGACTAAAAACCTATTTAAGTAAGCAAAAATGAAGAAATACCAACAATTATTTAAGCAAATCCAAGAAACCATTCAAAACGAGACTTACGCTGTCGGAGATTTCCTTCCTAGTGAGCACGACCTTATGAACCAGTATCAGGTAAGCCGTGATACCATCCGAAAGGCTCTGTCTCTCCTCCAAGAGGAAGGATTGATCAAAAAGATAAGAGGGCAAGGTTCTCAAGTCGTCAAAGAAGAAACCGTCAATTTCCCTGTCTCCAACCTCACTAGCTACCAAGAACTGGTTCAAGAACTTGGACTGCGCTCTAAAACCAATGTCGTCAGTCTGGACAAGATTATTATTGATAAAAAATCCTCACTAATAACTGGCTTCCCAGAGTTTCGTATGGTTTGGAAGGT
Organism: Streptococcus sp. 1621; assembly: GCF_013276615.1. Lineage (NCBI taxonomy): Bacteria > Bacillati > Bacillota > Bacilli > Lactobacillales > Streptococcaceae > Streptococcus > Streptococcus sp. 1621. The sequence continues at coordinate 19,514 of NZ_VMLJ01000014.1, read as the reverse complement.
GGTCCGCCAGCGTGTGGTGGATGATCTGGTATCCGTTCTGGATACGGACTATCTGGATATGGAACTCATCCCAAATATCACTCGGCAAATTGCTGAGCAGTCCATCTATTCTTATATAGAGGACGACCTCAAACTCCTTATTGATTATGCTCAAAAGGAAATAACTATTGACCACTCAAATGACCGAGACAAGATTCTCATGGACATTGGCAAAGACCCTTATGTCGTTTCGATTAAATCAAAAGTCTATCTCCAAGACGGACGGCAATTTCAGTTTACCGAAAGTCGCCATAAGTTAGAAAAATTCAGATTTGTAGATTTTGCAAAACGCAAGAAATAAAAGACTGAGACACTGGATCTCAGCCTTTTTCTTTATCCTAAAACCAATTCATCACTGACTAGACTTTGGCCACTATTTTTCTGGAAGAGATGCATGAGATCTTCAACCGTCAGATGCTTTTTCTCCTCTCCCTTGACATCCACCACTATCTTGCCTTGATAGAGCATAATGAGACGATTACCATACTCAATCGCATGGTTCATATCATGGGTAATCATCAAAGTCGTCAACTGATGGTGTTCCACAATCTTTTGCGTCAAATCCATCACCATTTGACTAGTTTTCGGGTCAAGTGCCGCAGTGTGTTCATCCAAAAGCAAAAGTTTGGGTTTCACCAGAGCTGCCATGACTAGGGTCAAGGCCTGTCTTTGTCCTCCTGAGAGATATTGAGTATCTACTTTTAAGCGGTTTTCAAGGCCAATATTCAACTCCTTCAAGGCCTCTTGGAACTGGATTCTATCCTTTTCCTTCACGCCCCAACCAAGCCCTCTCTTCTGCCCGCGTCTCAAGGCAATAGCCATATTCTCCTCAATCGTCAAACGAGAAGCTGTCCCCATCTTAGGATCTTGAAAAACACGGGCGATATCCTTGGCTCTCTTTCTTACACTCAGATTTTTAATGGATTTGCCTGCCAATAAAAGGTCCCCTTCGTCCACCGATAGATTGCCAGCCAAGATATTCATCAAAGTGGATTTCCCTGCTCCATTTCCACCAATCACAGAGATAAAATCTCCCTCTTCAACCTCTAAATCTAATCCTTTGAGGACATGGTTCTCATTGACCGTCCCTGCTTCAAATGTTTTGTGAATATTTTCAAGTGTTAACAAACTTGCCATAACTTTCTCCTCCTATTCATTTCTCAATTTCAGACCACGAATCTTTAATCTCTTTTGTAATTCTGGTGCAAATAAAACCAAGGCTAACAAAATTGCATTAAAGAGACGTACCAAATTTTGATCTAGATTTGGAATTTCATAGATATTTAAAATAATCAAACGGTAAACAATAGCACCGATTCCGATGGATAACAAGCGGCCTCCAATGGTCAAATCGTGTATCAAAACTTCCGCAATAATAACTGCACTCAAACCAACAACGATGGTTCCTGTCCCAGAAGTCACATCTGAAAATCCATCATTTTGGGCAAACAAGGAACCACATAAGGCAATCAAGCCGTTTGAAATCATGTAACCAACAATCTTCATGGTGTCTACATTGACCCCATTGGCCTCACTCATCGGAATATTGTCCCCAGTCGAACGCAAGACCAAGCCAATCTCTGTTTTCATCAAGAGGGTCAAGACTAGACAAACAAGGAAGAGACAAGCTAAACTGAAAGAGAAAACAGCTTCTTCATTTGTTAGACCCAAGCTTGCCAATTGTTTAAAGATGGTTGCAGAATCTCCCAAGGAAAGATTAGGCACACTTCCCATGATTTTAATATTGATGGAATAAAGCCCTGTCAAGGTCACAATCCCTGTCAAGAGAGCTGGAATTTTCATCTTGGTGTGGAGCATTCCTGATACTAGACCTGCTACCATACCTGCGAACAAAGCAAGTAAAGTCGCAATCCAAGAATTTGTCCCTGCCTGTATCTGAGATACGACGACAGCCGCCCCCAGTGGAAAGGCCCCCTCAGCAGTCATATCCGCAATATCCAAAATACGGAAAGTCAAGTAGACCCCAATCGCCATAATCGACCACAACAAACCTTCTGATAAACTAGATAATACAAAATTCATCTCAAACCTCCTTATTCCTTGCCTTCTAACTTACTAATATCAATTCCCAATGCGTCTGCCATTTCTTGATTGGTATGCAATTCCAGTTTTTCAGGCAACTCAACTGCTATATTTTCTGGATTCTCACCTTTTAAAACACGAACCAGCATTCGTGCTGTCTGACGTCCCAATTCTTCATAATTTGTTCCGTAGTTATACAAGCCACCAACCGCAACCATTTCTGTTGAACCACCAAATACTGGAACCTTGTGTTTAATAGAAACCTGCTTGACTGTTTCCATGGTTGATGAAATGATATTATCCGTTGGTACAAAAACCATATCCACCTCTGCCATCAAGCTTTCTGCAACCGCCTTGACGTTGTTACTGTCCAAGATTGTTTTTTCAACAACGGTAAAGCCTTTTTCCTCCAGAAGGCGCTTAGCTTCATCCTTTTGGACAACTGAGTTTGGCTCGCTCTGAGTATAGAGAATTCCAATCGTTTTAGCCCTTGGTAACACTTTCTTTATCAAATTGATTTGGGTTGAAATGGCATCTGATGACTGATCGCTTGTCCCAGTTACATTGCTCCCAGGATGCTCTCTTGACTTAACCAACTTGGCACTGACAGGATCTGTTACCGCTGAAAAGATAACAGGTGTCGCTTGTGTTGTATTGGCCAAGCTCTGAGCAGAAGGCGTTGCGATAGCTAGAACGACATCACTAGATTCTGCTAGTTGCTGGGAAATCGTTTTTAGATTTCGTTGTTCTCCCTGTGCATTTTGCAAATCAATCTCAATATTTTCCCCCTTAACATAGCCTTGTTTAGCCAGTTCATCTACAAAGCCTTCTCTAGTAGCATCTAGAGACTGGTGGGTAATAAATTGCGAAATACCGATACGAAACACATCTTTTTTCTTATCTGCCTTCAACTGATGCAAACTGATCAGAGAGGTCAAGAGAATTCCCACTACCAAGAGGGGTGCTAGTAATTTTCGAACAACTTTCATAATGAAACTCCTTCTCAGAAAAGATAAAACAAAAAACCGCCTAGATACTATCTAAACGGATGCTTGAAATAATCTAACAAGTTACAACTTAGCTAGTCCATTTAGATATTCATCTATATGGACCACAATCAAAAATCTTAGCCACATAGATACAAACAAATTGCTTGAACTGTTTGCATCCATGGTGACATGTCTACAAACACTATCTAAAGTAGCTAAAGTAAAAGTTTTGATTCATCGTTACAGCTTGTCTTTTATTCATTTCTTTTTCTGCTTTCTTTTTTGATGTTTCCTATCTTACCACCTTTTTCATTAGCTGTCAAGAATATTTCAGAATTTTTTAAAATTTTCTGAAAATTCTTTCAAGGAGCTTTCAATTCTTTTAGGATAATTTCAAAGATTTGCCCATTAGACAAAATAGAAAGATTTGAAGACTTTTATGGTATTTAGTTGTACTAGAGCCTTTTAAAAGTGTTTTGATGGCTTGTATTTCTTCTTTGGTTGATTTCATATCACTATTATATAATGCGTTTTGATTTTAGTATAGTATTAAACTGACTCTTAGCAGTCGAACAAAAAATCGACAGTTATTTTATACTGTTTAAAACCAATAGTCAATACGACAATCTCTTTACTTTTCGGTTATCAACTCTGTAGATTGCTAACATATCCAAAATAAGCCAAGTATCCCGAGGATAGGCAACATATCTAGGTGTCCAAATAGGATTAAACTTTTGTTTATACTGTCTAAGACCACTAAATGAATAGAATCGATTAGTGAAGGCATAGATGAGATAGGCTACTTTTTCTTGTAGAAAGCTATGTTTCTCAGTTCCTACATTTGACAACGGCGCCATACCTAATTCAAATAAACTAACTCCTTCTTCTTTAAAATGAAGTAATAATTTCACAAAGAGATAATCCATAATACCATTGGGTACTGTCCTTAAGTGGTAGCGCATCAAATCGATGCTAGCTTCTTCAGGATCATTACAAGCTAAAAAGGTAACAAAAGCCTGAACCTTATCTTCCTTATCCCTTACAAGGGCTATTGGTGCTAATTGAATGTACTTCTCATCAAAAAATCCAAGTGAAAACCCTTTTTCTTGGCGACCATCTAGCCAATTATACGATATTTCTTTAAGGGTGTTAAGCAACTTCTTATCAAAAGGTGGTTGTAATACTTGGAATTGATACCCCTTGCTTTCTAATCGATTAACAACTGTTCTAAATTTCTTTCCTTGTTTTCCTTCGGTTGTAAATCTATCGAGTAATACCTGAGCAGTCTCCCCAAATTTCATAAAGTCGTACCCATATTCATGAAGTAATAGGGTGGTTTCTTGATTAATTTCGTAGAAAATAACAGAGACATTTGTGTCCTCCGCATCCTCTAAAAACTTCGATAAGCCTTTTTCTAAGTATCCTGACTGTGCCAGTGGATCCGACATAACGACACATTTATTATTTTCAATTGCAAATTGGAAAACAACCTTGTCTTGACCATCCTCTTGGTACCAATAAAGGTATTTGTCATCTAAATAAGCCAGGGCAGCATCTAAATTTATATTTGGTATTGTTGCAATAAAGTCTTGATAACGTTGCTTATCGAAAACTTCTCCAAAATTCTCTTTGGTTTGATTACTCTCACGGAGTACCAAAACATACGAAATCACCAATATCAGAGACGAGCCAAAAAGATGAATCCAGTGTGTAATCAAATGAGGAAGATGTTTAACTTCAAATACATGATGAGGGTTCAAATGTCCTAACAAAACAAGGGTCAAGAAGAAACTTCCACCAATATACGATATATCCTTACAACAATCTTCCCAAGCATAAATATAATGACTGCGAACAAATGTATTTCTAATCCACCATATGATAGACAAAATAATGATTAGAAAAAAACTACTTGCTAATGAAAAACTACCAATATTCAAATAAACAAGGCTTACTAGACCTAGTACAGTAGCTAATGGTAATGTAAATTTTAAACGTCGTTTAACTAGTCTTGCAAGAAGGAAGAAGTGAACGCCGAGAATGATACTAGGAAGTTGAAAAACAAACTGTCCAGTGCTAGGTGAAAGTTCTTTAAACAAAGGAAGATGTCCTAATTCTTGAGGAACTATAGCTGACACCACGAGGAAGAAAGCAAAAAGTCGCAACCCCCAAACCAATACTATAGTGGATAGTGATTCAATAACCTTTTGGGGAATTCCCAAATATTTCTCATTAAGTCGGCCACCCATATTTTTAAAGAATAAAACAACTCCTAAACAGAAAGGAAGAATATAATAGAATAAACGAAATACTAGTAACCAACTTAGCGCCTGATCTTTATCAATACCAAGGGCAACTAAACCAGATACCATAATTAAATCGAAACTACCTAGGCTACCAGGAATCATCGATATAATGCCAATTGTAATAGCAATCATAAAGAGGGGGATTACATCATAAATTGGTAAATTGTAGCCTAAAACATACCCAACCAAAAGGAAAAAACTTAATACACTAGCCCAATCAAGGGCAGAAGTTAGCACTAAAGATAAAATTGTCCTTCCACTCAATTGACCAAAATAGACCCATTTTTTTCTATTTGAAACAAATAAAATAATTGGAAGATAGAGACAAGCTCCCAAAAGAGCTGGCCAATATTGTTTAATCCCCATTGAAATAGGAAATATAATTGTGAAAATTAAACTTATCAGTGCAAACAGTGAGAAACCACTCATAAAATAAGGGATGACACGAGAAATTCCTTGCATACTTTTTTCAGAGCGTTCTTCATCTCCATAGAAAGAATAGCGTAAACCAACATCCACCAAACCGGCAAAGCCAATCATATTATTCAAGCTATTTATAGTCCAACTTGTTTCTAGTAAGTAAGATAATTTTTGTTTCTGATTAAGTTCTTTATTTAGGATTCTATCATAGAGCATCATTGGCGCAACAGCCATAGAACCAAAGAAAACTAAACAAATCAGTTTTATTGGAGAGAGTTCCCCCAAGATTGCTCCAACCTTATCAAACGAAATTGTCTTAAAAAGTCTGATTATCTCTACAATAACGAGACTAACAATAGATAAAAATAAGGTAATCTTGATGAGTGTCTGCCATTTTTTCATGCAATTCAAAATTGTTCTCACAAGCTCATCCTCTTATCCTAATAAAGTTTGTAATATTGGAATAACAACGATAAATAGAACCGTACTTAGAGTCACCACATTCGTAGAGAATTCCACGTCTCCTTTTCCCTGATTAGCAAGGATTGGGAGAACAGCTAGAGCTGGTGTAGCGGACTGAATCATAAAGGTCTTAAATTCTACTGTCGCCATATTTGGTGCAGAGAACTTCAATACAAGAAGCATAATCAGAGGAGCTAGGATAAAGCGTCCAACTAAAGTGACAATTGTATCCTTATCAAAAGTAATAGTATTCAAGCCTGCCTTTGCAAGAACGATACCAATATAAATCAGAGATAAGGGAGTGACGATATTTCCTACATAAGTTAAGGTATTCGTTGCGAAATCTGGAATGGAGATTCGGAGAATCAAAAATAGTAGAGCGACAAGAAAACCTACAAGCGGAGCTGGAAGCAATTTCTTCCAGTCAAATTTAGTTTTCTTCTTGCTTTGACCCGATTTACTATCGCTCGTCATCACATACACGCCTAATGTCCAGGTAGAAATCGTGTTGGTGATATAGTAAATTAAGAAATATGGAAGAGCCTGATTACCAAAAAGAGCAACGTTTAATGGTAGACCGATAAAAATAGTATTGGCATTCACAAAGGTATTAATCATGGTCCCTCGCCGTCCTGGACGAACCTTGAAAAGCCTAACTGCAATATAAGCTACGATATAGCCCAATTTAAATGCTACAAAAGTATAAAAGAGTCCTCCAGAAAGACTGATTAGTTTATCTAGCGTTAGGTATTTCATCACCGACACAAAGATTGACGCTGGCAAGGCTACATTCATGATTAAACGAGACAGGTTAGGTCCAAAGGCATCCCCAAACCATCCCCTCACCTGAAGAATATACCCCAAAACAATAATAGCAATAATCGGAATGATACTCGTAATCGAAGTTAAAAAGAGTGACATAGGTGTCCTTTCTAAATTACTTAAGTCCACAGCCCATACAAATCTGCCACTATAGAAGGATAGCAGCAGAAATGAATTATTTATACTCTGGATACCACTTCAAATCACGAACTGCTTTGGCCATATCTGTTTCCTTAGCGCGTGCAAGATCTTGCTCTTGTGCTTTTTCAGCGACTGCTTCTGCTACTTTAATAGAAACATCTGCTACATACTTGAATGGCGGCAAGACAGGAGTTCCTGGCTGGCCTGGATTGACAATACCACTTAATGAATGCGCCGCTGCTCCAATCATTTCATCAGTCAAAAGACTTGCTTCAGAAGCCAGCATACCTAGACCAAGACCTGGGTAAATCAGGGCATTGTTTGCTTGACCAATCACATAGTCTACACCTTTATAAGAAACCGTATCAGCAGGAATTCCTGTTGCGACAAAAGCTTTGCCATCTGACCATTCAATCAAATCTTTGGCACTAGCTTCTGCCAATTTAGTTGGATTTGACAAAGGGAAAATCATTGGACGTTCTGTGTTTTCACACATAGCTTCTACTATTTCTTTAGTGAAGGTATTAGGCTGAGTTGAAGTTCCTACAAGAATAGTTGGCTTCACAGTCTTCACTACTTCAAGCAGGTCAGTCAACTTATCTGCGTTACTAAAATCAGCACGTTTCTTAGCAAATGGTTTTTGCTCTGGTGTCAAGTCATCCATGTCATCAAAGAGAAGACCTTGTTTATCAACCATAAAGAAACGTTTATAGGCTTCTTCTTCAGAAAGACCTTCACTTACCATTTCACGAAGAACACGAGAGGCAATTCCTGCACCCGCAGTACCACCACCATAGCAGAGATAAACTTGATCTGTTAATTTTTCACCACTAATATCCAGCGAACCAAAGATACCACCCAAGGTAACGATTCCCGTACCTTGAATATCATCATTAAAGGTCGGAATTTGTTTCCGGTATTTTTCAAGAATATTGGCAGCATTCAAGCGACCAAAATCTTCCCAGTGAAGGTAAAGTTTAGGAAAGAGACGTTCTGCTGTTTGAACAAATTGGTCAATGAAGTCGTAGTAACGATCTCCGCGGACCCGTTCGTGACGATTTCCTAAGTAATTAGGATTGTTACGAAGTTCTTCACGGTTAGTCCCTGCATCAATGACTAAAGGAAGGACCATTGAAGGATCGATTCCAGCAGCAGCCGTATAGACCATCAATTTCCCAACAGAAATATCGACACCATTTGTTCCCCAGTCGCCAATTCCAAGGATTCCTTCTGCATCTGTTACAACAATGAGACGAATCTCGCGACCCCCGGCAGCGTTTTTCAAAGTGGCTTCAATATTTTCAGGATGATTGATATCAAGATATCCCGCATATTGGGGATCTACAAAAAGATCACTATAGCCTTCAATGGTATCTGCAATGGTTGGATCATATACAATTGGATTGAATTCTTCCAAATGTTGAGAAAAGAGGTAATAAAAAAGAGTCCTGTTGGTATTAAAAATTTCCATTAGGAAAAGACGTTTTTCCAGATCATTGGCTTTTGTTTGCATTTGTGCATAAGTTTGCGCCGCTTGTTCTTCAATCGTTTGAACATACGGTGGCAGTAAACCAATAAGGCCTAGTTCCTTTCGCTCCTCTAAGGTAAAGGCAGTACCTTTATTGAGGAAAGGATTGTTTAAAATATCATGTGCAGTCATAGTGCAACCTCCTTTTTACTTATATTATACCACATGAAACGAATTGTTTATGAAACGTTGTTGTTTAAATAATACAATTGTATACGCATATGTTATAATGAGTCTACGAGAACAATTTCTAATAGGCTCTTTTATACTTAAAACACTATTATTGATAATACTTTAAGTTGTTATATTTTATAAATTTCTGAACTCATCAAACTCTCGATGATCACTCTTTACTAAAAGTTTCGAGTAAAATAAACCAATCATACAAATTGACAATCCTAATTAAAATAAATATCATATAAGTTCGCTATGTAGTACTTTGTATTTTTTAAGGTGTTTTTTTGTCATATAAAACTTGTATTCTATTTATATGACAACTAAAAACTATTTACAACAATATATTTCCCAAAAAGTGAAATATTTTCGAACACAGAATAAAATGAGCCAGGAAGAACTTTCGGAACAAGCAGGACTCGGGCTTAAATATATCAATCAACTTGAAAACCAAAATGTGAATCTGACCATTCACAGTCTTGAAAAAGTGATTGACGCCCTAGAAATGACCCCAGAGGAATTTTTCAATTTTGATAGCCTTGAATCAACCTCTGATAAGAGTGGCAATCTTTCACTCAAAAGAATCAACATGAAGATTAAACAGCTCCCTATTGATAAACGAGAAAAGATGTTGGTCATTTTTGAGAGTATCTTAGATAATCTTTGAGATTCCTGACTCACTTACATTTTAACTGGTGAATACTCGTATAGTCAAATTGTAGGATACGGATAAAAATTATTTATCTGCTGTTTTCCACTTATTTTCCTTCTCCAACTAATGAAAGTGAGCCCATATGAATTTAAAAGATCTACAATATTTTTATGACCTCTGCCAGCTTCAATCCTATACGGAAGTAGCAAAACAACATAAAGTCAGCCAACCATCTATTTCTTATGCTATCAAGCGCTTAGAGGAATCCTTTAACTGCAAATTGATTCACCATGACCCCTCGCATCGTTCCTTCAAGCTAACTCCTCAAGGACAAATCCTTCTAAAGCATACAGAACTGATTTTACCTGAGGTCATTTCTACTCGCAAAGAAATTAATCGCTCCTTGGTACAATACTCTACTGTAGGATTCCCTCCTATTATCATTCAGTATCTCTTTGCTGCCTTAAACGAAAAAGATAAATTCGATTTTTTAAAAAAGGTACGCCCTATCCGCGGTGGCTCCGTGGAGTTATTAAACCTTCTCATCAAAGGAGACCTTGATGCAAGCCTACTCGGTTTGATTGAACCTCTCAACTATCCTTCAATAGAGTCACACGAGCTATTTCATAAAGAACTGTATGTCGTTTTATCTAAGAACCATCCTTTTGCCACTGCTCCTTCCCTCGCTTTTGAAGAATTAGCAGATCAATCCTTTATACTCTTAGACGAACACTTTGTTCACCTGAAAGCTTTTGAAACGCTTAATCAAAAGTATCAAAACAAGGCAGAAATATTCTTTAAGACTGATGACATTGCCATCCTTAAAGAACTTTTAAAGAAAGGGATTGGCCTTAGTTTACTGGCTGATATCGCACTTTCTGATGAAGATGATGATTTAATAAAAATTCCTCTTATACCGAAGGACAAGATAACTTTTACAGTTTATTACGCTTACCTTAAATCAGCTACACCGTCATCAGAAGTAGAAGCCTTATTTAATCTCCTTAAATCATATGAATAGAAAAAACTCTAACTATCAATGAACTGATAGCTAGAGTTTTTTACATTGTAGATATTATACTCAATGAAAATCAAAAAGCAAACTAGGAAGCTAGCCTCAAGTTGCTCAAAACACTGTTTTGAGATGGCATATCGAGCTGACGTGGTTTAAAGAGATTTTCGAAGAGTATTAGACTATAGTAGATTGAAGCTAGAGTAATACGCCGCGACTTCTAAACCTTTTCTAGAAATTAATTTGACTTTCCTAATAAAGTTGTTCAGATTTTATTTCATCTCACTATAATTCAATGATTTTCTAAGAATTCTATTTCTTTCGAAAATTCTTTCAGGAAGCTTTTAAAGACTTTCAAATCAGTCCAACAAAAAAAGGTTTATAATTTCCATAAAAGTTGACATGGAAATTATAAAACCATTATTAGTTTAGTCCTTTTTGATAACGTGCCAATTCGGCTTGGTTCGCCCAAACATAGTGACCTGGACGGATTTCTACCATAGATGGCTTATCAGTCTCATAGTCGTGTTGACTTGGGTCGTAAACCTTCAAGACCTTCTTACGTTCCAAGATTGGATCTGGAATCGGTACCGCTGAAAGCAAGGCTTGAGTATATGGGTGAATTGGATTGTTAAACAATTCTTCTGTTTCTGCAACCTCTACAATAACACCCTTGTAAATAACTGCGATACGATCTGAAATAAAGCGCACAACCGACAAGTCATGGGCGATAAAGAGATAGGTCAAACCAAGTTCTTTTTGGAATTTTTTGAGCAAGTTCAAGACTTGGGCACGAACAGAAACGTCCAAGGCTGAAATTGGCTCATCCGCAATAACAAAGTCTGGTTGCATGACCAAGGCACGGGCAATACCGATACGTTGACGTTGACCACCTGAAAATTCATGAGGGTAGCGAGTCAAGTGCTCAGCAAGAAGACCTACTTCACGGATAATATTTTTAACTTTCTCTTTACGTTCTTCTTCATCTTTGAACAGATGATAATTGTAAAGACCTTCAGAAATAATATAATCAACAGTCGCACGTTCATTCAAACTTGCCGCAGGGTCTTGGAAAATCATCTGGATACGACGAATCAATTCTGCAGCTTGTTCACGCGATTTCTTACCATTAATCTTTTGACCTTCAAAAATGATATCTCCATTGCTTGTATCATTTAGACCGATTATCGCACGACCAATAGTTGTTTTCCCACTACCGGACTCACCTACAAGCGAGAAAGTTTCTCCCTTGTTGATAAAGAAGTTAGCATTTTTAACCGCGACAAACTTCTTACTTCCTTCACCAAAGGAAATTTCTAAATCTTTGATTTCTACTAATTTTTCAGACATTTCCTTCCTCCTAGTCTTCCAGATGGGTAAATCCCATTTTTTCACGGATTTTATCGTGGAGATTTGCAATCACAGCTGGTTTTTCTACTTTTGGAGCATCCTCATGAAGTAGCCAAGTTTTAGCCCAATGTGTCTCTGATACTGAGAATTGAGGAGCTTTTTGTTCGAAGTCAATCTGCATTGCATAGTCAGAACGCAAGGCAAAGGCATCCCCTTTTAAGTCAGTATAAAGTGACGGAGGTGTTCCTGGGATTGAGTAAAGATCCCCTTTATCATCAGCAAGCTGAGGTAAGCTAGACAAGAGACTCCATGTATATGGATGGCGAGGGTCATAGAAGACTTCCTCAACAGTTCCATATTCAACGATTTCTCCTGCATACATAACCGCTACCTTATCCGCAATACTTGCTACCACACCAAGGTCGTGAGTGATAAAGATTGTTGTAAAATGGTACTCGTTTTGCAATGATTTGAGCAAATCAATAATCTGAGCTTGAATAGTTACATCCAAGGCAGTCGTTGGCTCATCACAGATCAAGACATCAGGTCGGCAGGCAAGGGCAATCGCAATAACGATACGTTGACGCATTCCTCCAGAATATTGGAATGGGTACTCATCAAAACGTCTATCTGCGTCTGGAATCCCAACCTTATTCATGTAGTCAATAGCCAGTTCTTTCGCTTCTTTAGCTGTTTTTCCTTGGTGTTTTACAATAACTTCTGTAATCTGACTACCAATTGTTTTAATTGGGTCCAAACTAGTCATTGGATCCTGGAAGATAGTCGCAATCTTAGCCCCACGAATTTGTTCCCAATCTTTGTGAGAAGATAAAGCTGTCAAATCCTGACCACGATAGTCAATGCTACCTTGAGCAATGCGACCATTTTCTTCGAGCATACCTGTGAAGGTCTTTGTCAAAACAGATTTTCCTGATCCTGACTCACCTACCAAGGCTAATACTTCTCCTTCAACTAGTTCAAGGGAAACGCCGCGAATGGCTGTCAATACTTTGTCACGAACGTCAAATTCCACGACAATATCGCGAGCAGTCAAAATTACATTTTTTTCTTTTGTCATTTCTACTCCTATCTATGTGTACGTGGATCACTAGCATCCGCTAAGTTTTGACCAACTACGAAAAGGGACAAGGATACCAAGACAAGAGTTGTCAATGGAATCCAGAACAAGTAAGCATTGGTTGTTACGTTTTGTGAATAATCTGAAATCAAACGACCCAAACTTGGCACTGTAATTGGTAATCCAAGACCGAAGAAAGACAAGAAGGCTTCGTATGAGATAAAGCTTGGAAGCATTTGAGTCATGGTTGTCACAATAACAGATACCAATTGTGGCATAATGTTTTTGGCAACAATCTTCAAGGTTGGTGTTCCCAAAGTGCGTGATGCCAAGTTGTATTCCAAATCACGATAACGCAAGATTTGCACACGAATCATGAAGGCAATCCCAATCCATGTTGTTACACTCATGGCAAAAATCAGATTCCAGAATCCAGCTCCGATTGAGTAAGTCAAGACAATGACAATCAAAAGAGATGGGATGTTTGAGATGACATTATAAACTTCCATCATCACACGGTCAACTGATTTTGAAATTCCCCAAATACCACCGACAAAAACACCGATAACCAAGTTAATCACTGTCGCAATCACAGAAATGAGGATGGAGTTACGAGCTCCGAACCAGACACCGTCAAAGAGTGATTTACCGTTACTGTCTGTACCGAACCAATGCTCAGCATTCGGCTTGATATAACGAGCACTAAAGTCGTTTACCTTGCTGACATCATTGAAATCAAACTTAGAAAACATTGGGTAGATGAAACTCATCAAAATGATAGCTACCAAGATTCCCAACATGACTACAGTTGATTTTTTCTTCATAAATTGTCTAAACACTGACTTCCAGTAAGAATATGCTGGCGCATCAATAGTTTCAGAGGCAAAATCGTCACGTTTTACAAACTGAAATTTTTCTTTATCGATTGTAGACATTATTTGCCTCCTTTCTCAGTTAATTTAATACGTGGGTCAATAATGGTCATCCAAATATCTCCTAAAAGAAGGGAGAAGATAGAAATACATGTAAAGATGAAGACAAGACCAACGACCATAGAGTTATTAGATGCTTTTACAGAGTCAATCAACATTTTACCCATACCTGGGAAGGCGAAGACTGTTTCAGTAAGGGTTGCACCACCGATAACACCAATAACGGCACCAGGAATTCCTGAAACCAGCGGAACCATGGCATTTTTAAAGATGTGTTTGTTTGAAATTTCTTTTTCAGACAAACCTTTTGCACGAGCAAAACGAACAAAGTCTTGTGATTGCAAGTCAATCATGTAACGACGAATCCAAATAGCTGTACCAGGAGCACCCAACAAACCAAGGATTACTGCTGGTAAAACGTAAGAACGCCAATCTCCAGCCCCTAAGATAGGGAATGAATCTGGTAAACCAATTGAGGAACCAATCAATCGAACAATATAAACAAGGGCGATTGTTGGAAGCGCCATCAAGAAGGTCAAAGCACCTGTTGAGAAGCTATCGATCCAAGTGTTCTTGAAACGAGCCATGGCTGAACCAAGTGGCACGGCAATCGCATAAGAAATCACCAAACCAATCAAACCAGCAATAGCAGAGCTGACAATCATAGATGGATATTGGTAATTACTTTCAGTCGCTGTATAAGGATCATCTTTCCCATAGCTAGCTACTTCACGAGAGTCAGCCTGACTAGGTGACTTGTAGGTTCTTGAGTAAATATTTACAGAAGACGTTTTCTTACCTGTTGGGAACTGAACTTGAGCAGTTTTGGTTTGTCCTTGACCTTGAGTAATAACCTGAAGAACTGGTGTATTAGCATAGGTTGGATAAGAGTCTCCTAAATTGATATTCACAAAATTTTGATGCACAAATGGGAACTGACTGTTGAAGTACAAGAGATATTTATGTTTAGTACCTGAGCCGACCAATGACCATCCGATAGCTGGATCATTTTCGAAACGAAGGTAGCGTTTCAAGTCTGGATTTTCAGGGTCTTGAATTTTATTTGTATGGTCAATGTCAATCAAGTTAGCATAGAAGTGAAAAACACGTTCAAAAATTGGAATTTCACGAGTAGCATAAAATTGACCACTTTCAGTAAATTCTCCCAAAGTCCAACCATGACCTAATTGATTGATGTACTTTTCATAAATAGCTTTATTGGTCGCATTTGCCTCTACTGTTACAGAAGAATCCATGCTACTTGCCTTTTCTTGCAACTCTTTAGTATCGTAATACTCAATGTAGCCCATACGCTCAAATACAGTATTTTCATAGTTATCACGTTTATCAGCCGTTGTCGCAATTTTATTATAGTTAGGGTCCTGCTTGAAAATCAATTTTCGAGGAACCAAGGTATAGATAATCGTGTAGGTCAAAGTCGTTACTAAGAAAATCGAAACCAATGACCGCAAAACACGCATAAAAATATATTTTTTCATATTATTTCCTTTAAAAATCCCAAAAGAACCTTCTCCTCATGGAGAGAAAGTTCTATTAGAAATTATTTACTTCACATGACTTGCCAATTCTTTTTGAGCTTTCTCATTTGATTCAGCTTTTTCTTTCAACCATTTTTCACGAGCTTTTTCATACTCTTCTTTGGTGATTGCTTTTTCACCAACTTCAGTGTACTTCAAGTATCCTGAATTTTCACCTTTAAGGCCGGCTACAGAATATGATGAGCTAAATGGTAGAACTTTTGAAACATATGAAACGGCTGTTTCTTTAGGAGAAGCCATTACTGGAATTGTCAAAGCATTGTCAGTCAACCAAGCTTGTGCTACTGCGTATTTTTCATAACGTTTTTGAACATCTTGGTTTTCGCTGTTTGCATCATCAAGCAATTTTCCATAGTCAGCTAAAGCAAGTTTGCTTACTACTGATGCATCAGTGTTTTGGTCAATACCAAGGTAAAGGCGAGTGTTTCCTCCCTTGATGACAAACTGATCCAAGAAAGTAGAAGGATCTTGATAGTCAGGGTTCCATCCTAGCAAGGTGTGGATATCCCAATCTTGCTCTTTAGCTGTTGGAGCACTAAATGAAATTGGTAAAGCTTCTGCTTGAGTCATTTGTTGCAAGTCTACAACAACATTATCTGAACCCAATACTTTTTCAATTGATTGTTTCAATGATTGAACACGGTTTACAACCGCTGTTGATTCTTGGATAACCAAGGCATCCAAGTGGATTGGGAATTCAACACCTTCAGCTTGTAGGCTTGATTTAGCTTTAGCAAAGACTTCTTTAGCTTTTTCTTCATTGTAAAGTCCATTTTGAGAATCTGCTAGAGATACGTTTGACCAAGTAGAAGAATTTGTCTTAGCCAAGCTATCTTGTACCAATTCACCAAATGTTTTCTTACCAACTTGAAGATTATAAGGTGCAAACGTATTACGGATGGCTACTGCAGCTCCATCGGTACCATTTGTTTGAGCTGAATAAGAATTGCGATCGACCGCAAAGTTCAAGGCTTGACGGAACTCCTTATTTAGCAAAGCTTTTTGAGTAGATGTCTTTTGGGCATCACTTGTCTTAGCAGTGTGGTTATAAGTTGTACGGCCATAGTTCAAGCTGACAGTTGCAACACCCGCACCTGGTTCATTAAAGTAAATGTTATCTTTGAAGTCAGCTGCATATTTTTCATATGTAGAACTTGTAGGGAAGATACGAGCCTTGCTATATTGACCATCAGAAAAACCTTTGGCAATTACATCTTGATCCTTACCGTCCCAGAAAGTGAACTTAACATTCTCAATTTTTACATTTTCTTTGTCCCAGTAAGCGTCATTTTTAGCCATCTCGATAGATGATTTAGGAGTTACAGCCTTCAAGACAAATGGACCGTTATAAAGAATAGAGTTAGCATCTGTTGGAGAACCAAAACCTTCCCCTTTTGAAGCTAAGAATTCTTCATTAACTGGCATCAAAACACCACTAGTTGTCTTGTCATTCCAGAAAGTTTCTGGCTGGTTCAAGGTATACTCTAGTGTTTGGTCATCGAGTGCTTTTACTCCGACGGTTGAAAAATCGCTTGTTTCACCCTTGATATATGCTTCTAATCCTTTAATAGAAGAGCTAACGATTGAAAGTCCTTTTGATTTTCCATCTACCGCATGTTTCAAACCAGTGACAAAGTCTTTAGCAGTGACAGGAGCGTATTCCTCTCCTTCTGCAGTTACCCATTTAGCATCCTTACGGATTTTATAGGTATAAGTCAAACCATCTTTTGAAACTGTCCATGATTCAGCGATAGAAGGAACCAGATTACCATATTTATCGTTAGCCAACAAACCATCTACAGCATTTGTTGTGATGAATGATGTTGAATCGATATTACTGACAATATAATCCAAAGTTTCTGGATCTGTTTGATAAACATATTGGTAATCTTTTGCTAGTTTAGCATTACTTGAACTAGTGTTTGAACACGCAGCTAGAACTCCTGACGCTAATAAGGTAGCTCCTGCTACAGCAAGCACTTGACTTTTTTTCATTTCTTCACTCCTCGTAATAAAGTATAGGTCATTATCAATTATATCATAGATTTTAAGAAAAGTAAACGAATTTTCAGAATATTTAGGCTTATTAACACAAATTTTTCATTTTTTCTGAATATATGATTCAAATTGTCGTTCGAAGTATCAAAGGCTACAGCGAAAATAGGAAATTTGACGCAGAAACTTTGGAGCTTAGAAAGACCTATAGTAAAATGAAATACGGACTGAACAATGTGATTTTGGAATTTAAATTAAATTATAATAATATTGTAGAAGTATCATTCTAGTATTCAAGATTCAATTTACTATATCTTTTTCACACCAACCTTATTCCAAATTCAATTACTTTCGTGATTTACACATATAGATTAAGACTATCTTTTATACTTTAAAATTTCTCGCTACCTTATCCACTATATACGCCTTGCTATCACGTTCCTGTTAGTAGTGCCACGATTTCGCTATCCCTTCCTTTGACAATTCTTATTTCCTGCGTCAGACTTAAAACGATCTATCCCCAGACCATTTTAATCCACTACCTCACGATAGTCAGGCTTGGGGAGAGCTATTGTATTCACCGATAGTGGAGCCCTACAGAGGACTTACACCTCAGATGCACGACATGTCCAGTGTATATAAAAATCTCCCACCCAAGGTAGAAGATTGTAATCTTATATACTTAATCCGTCATGTCCGATACCAACGTTCGATGCTCCAATGGAATACTGCACATAACTAACAAGAAAATGAAACCTGACTGAATCCAGAAGAGGGCCAAGTCAAAGATTCCGTGCACAGCAACCACTGTAAGGAAAGATAGATAAAGGCCGATAATCGGGCGTTTCCCCGACTCCTGACTCATATCCATCATCAAGCGAACAGGAGCAACAGAAGACAAAACTAATAAAATAGTCCCCACAATTCCGTAACTCAGAATCGTATCGATATATAGACTGTGAGCATGTTCATGATAAGGAGCATTTATTCTAGGATAAGAGTGCATATAAGTCAATGGCCCTTCACCCCAAAAAGGATTTTGCTTAAACAAAGCCATCCCAGCATCCCAGATAGAAATGCGTTCTTCCATAGAAGAGTCTAAAGTCCCCATCCGAACTCCCAAATCACTAGAAAAGAGGAAGCTCAAGCCGATTGCGAAGACCCCAATACTAAGCCAAAAGGCCTTCCAGTTTTTAATGGTCGTAAAGAGATAAATAATGGCTCCAGCGATAATAGCAGGAAAGGCAGTTCGATTTTGCGTAAAATTCAAACCAAAGAGATTCACAAAGCCTGCAATCACACAGAATACTTTCAACCAATTCAACTTGGTCGTTGTAAACAGATAGAAGGCAATCATGATACAGAAACAACAAATAATTCCATAATAATTAGGATTAAAGAAGGTCACTTCTGCACGATTCTGATGCCACACCTGCATGTTAGGTGAAAGAAAAGCATAGTTGAATTTCTTCACAATTTGGAAATGCTCTAAACTCGCAAAAACAGCTGACAAGACGCTACCAAATAAGACGAGCTGCAAAATCAAGCGAAAGAATTTATGGGATAAAATCGACTGATAATACAAAAAGAAAATAGTAAATAGAAACATTCCTACTGAAGCCACAAGCCCCATCCAATTTTGTGCAAGAATGGATATAACAGTACTATAGCCAAGAAAAAGAAGCAGCATCGGATGCTCCCCCATTTTCTGAAGAATACTTTTCATGTCTCCTGTAAAAATCAAACTGATAATATATAAACAGAATACAACTACAAAAAGATAAAAGGGCAAAAAGATACTCAGGATAATTCCCAATAAAATCAGCTCTTTACTAGACAACCCTTTCAGCTTTTCAATAAAGCCTATTGATTTCAAAATGAATCCTTTCTCTCCAAATCAGTTGATTCAGATAATAGTAAGCTATCCTATATTGTACCACTTTTTTAGCAATTTGAAAACAAGGGAAACGTTTACTAAAATAAAAAAACTATTTTGCTAACTTCTCAAAGTA